>NZ_AP031575.1:0-300000 GCF_040436405.1 Marinomonas sp. THO17
CTATAGACTGTGCCACTGACACGACCACAACTTAATATCTCAATATAGGTAGCGTGACAAATGCCTTCAAATATTCCATTGACTATGAGGCGTTCTGTGTTGATTTCACCTTCCACTTTGCCAGATTCACTTACCTTTACTTGTTTGATCGCGTCTATTTGTCCCTCAACATGACCGTCAATTTGTAATTGACTGGTTACTTGGATGTGTCCATTAATAGTGCAACCTTCTGCGATGAGAGTTGTAGCTGACGACTGACTCTTAACTGTACTTGACCCACCAAAGATTCCCATCCTATACCTCTTACACTGTCAAAAATTGTATCAAAATTATCTACGTTCCATTCGATAAATGGCTTTGGATTAAGTGCTCGGCCCACAAAGCGAACTTCATAATGAAGGTGTGGCCCAGAGGACAATCCTGTGTTTCCTGAGTAGGCTATCAAATCTCCCTTCTTAACAAAGTCGCCACGTTTGACAACGAATTTGCTTAGATGTGAGTACGAACTTGAGAAGCCATATGCATGAAAAATTCGTAAATAATTACCAGACCCTTTATTACTAGGTCGTATTACCTCTACCGCACCGTCGGCTGGTGCGTAAACAGGTGTTCCGGTATTCACAGCGAAATCTTGTCCGCGATGAAATTTGGTTATCCCTGTTACAGGGTGAACTCGTTTGCCATAACCTGATGATGTACGAGCATTCACGACTGGCGGTCCACTCGGAATTTGAGTCAACATCATGAGGCGCATTGATGTAGTTATAGTAGCGGTATCCAAACGGGATTCCAACTCTGTATCATTTTGATCGCCCATACCTAGCATGTTTTCTAGGTCATTTAATCGATCTGAAACCATTTGAACGCGCTCTTCACGTTCAGACAAATCGTGTTCTAGAGTGGTTTTGAGTGCGGTAAGAGAAGTGAGTTCACGGTTGACAGAGGAATATTTTGTTTCCAGTTCTTTTTGCTTGAGTTTAGCAAACTCCGCCTCATGAACTAGGTAATAAATGACCACAGCAGTAACCACAACGCCAATGACTAACATGTAACCAACCACTTTCATGGAATGTCGAAATTTCTTACCAAAGCTAAAATGCTTAGTACCATGAATAGAAGATACTGATATGGTTACATTATCTTTCATTGTTTACCTGTATCCCAACAACGTTCACGCCTGAAAAATAAGCGTGAATCAAACTAATAAGATATACATTCTGTTGTGTATACTGCGTCCATGTTTCAGGCATATTTCATACCTAACTTTTCTTTTTCTGATCAAATAAAATGTTTCATTTTGTAATCAGGGTTTTTCATTGTAACAACAGGTGAAGTTACGAACAAGCAAAGGAAGACATCAAGAAACTATATATCTACAGGATATATCTGTTATAGCGCATTTATGTTTGGAGGAAATATTAGGGAAAGAAAACTATCTCATTAGTTTGCCTTACTTTTATGACGGATGGATGCTTATTCGTTATGTTATAGGGTGTTAGTATATGGATTTATTTATAATGGCATAAAGAGTTCCTAACGCCATTTTTGGTTTGATCCTATCGATCTGATTATTCGCTTCAGCAATATTTGCTTGATAAGGTTGCCATCAGAAAAGGAATAAGGTGCTGCATTCTTGCAATAGGTTATTTATCAGCCTTGTTTCCAATCGTTATTTCAGATTCTTCGCAATGTTAGCATTAGTGTTTCTGGAAGCGGGATGTCATTAGTACACCAGAAGTTTAAATAAGGTATAGATATGGCTCGAGGCCGACCTAGTAAAAAATCGCACATTGTTATAGCCGCTTGTGACTTGTTCACTTTGCAAGGATATCAGGCCACCAGTATTGACCAAGTGGTGGCTGCTGCTGGTGTTTCCAAGCCTACGGTCTACAGTAATTTTCCAACCAAATTAGCCTTATGGGAAGAAGTATTGGAGCATATTGTTAGTCAGGCTACACCTTCTATGACGGAAAAAAGGTTGGCTTTTGCAGAACAGCCACATTCTGCATTGGCGGCTTGGTTGGCAATTTGGGAGTCTTGGTCGTCGTTACCTGAAAATTTAGCGGTATATCGTATTTTTTTGGGTGAACAACATAAGATGAATGACCAATTGCTGGCCAAATTCGATCTTTTTGAAACCCTGCTTATGTCAGCTCTACAAGCATGGCAAGGACACTTCAAAGTCTCCTCACAAGTTTTTGTGCAAATGGAGGCGTTGAGTCGTCAATATATATTGATGCCAAGACTACTCAACAAGCCAATAGATAATGAAGCATTCATGACTGCGCAACTGAATTGGTTGCTCACTCTTTAAAAGTTACTTATTAAAAGTTACTTAGTTTGCTAAGGAAGCCTATTTGTTAATCTGTTTTATTGAAGAGATAAGATAATTAAGGTCACTTTCCCTATGCGTGTTAAGTGGCCTTAATTTTATCTATGATATCTGGAAGTCAATATTACAGTGGTGCACCTTCCGTGTTATCTGTGTCGGTATTGGTTTCCTGTCCTTTTTCAGCCCACAACATGATGCACAAAGCCAAAGAACCCGTAATAACAAAGCCGCCAGAAATCGGAATCAAGGTGTTGTCGTATATTTGGCCAATTAGTGTGCCTATCGACATAGACATGATAGAAGATACTGAGCCGATAATAGCTGAGGCAATTCCTGCCACATGTCCCATGGGTTCCATTGCCAGAGCATTAACATTGCCGAACAGTAAACCAAAGCAAAAGAACAACACGCTTGCATACAGCATGAACATCCATAACTGGATGCTAACAAGGGCATGTAAAACTAAGAATAAGACTGATACCAAGATGACACAGCTGATTGCTTTTAGCGCTATGCGACGAGCACCATATTTCTCAACCACGCGAGAATTAAGGAGTGATGACACACCAAGTACTAAAGCCAATACGCCAAAATACACGGCAAACATTTTTCCTGTTTTAAATTGCATCTGAAAAATTTGCTGTGAGGAATTCAAATAGCCAATAAAACTACCAAAAAATAATCCCATGCAAATGGTGTAGCTGGCGGTAATGCGATTACTGACCACTGCTTTGAAACCGTTATAAAAGCCCTTAGCTGTAAAGGGAATGCGATTGTGTTTAGGTAAGGTTTCTTTTAAACGAAAAAAGATCCATGCTAAGAGTAATAGAGCATAAATCATGTAGAGTTCAAAAATGCCGCGCCAGTCCGTCAACAACATAATGGCCTGTCCTAATGTGGGCGCAATCGCTGGAACCAAGACAAAAATCATCATAACCAAGGACATGATGCGTGCCATTTGCGCACCGTGGAATAGATCTCGCACCAAAGAGATGGCTGAAATATATGGCCCAGAGACGCCTAAGCCTTGAATGAAGCGACCTATCATCAAACTGTCTAGGTCGTTGGCTTGGTGACAAATTAAGGTGCCGACCAAATACAAGCCAATACCACCGAAGAGAATAGGGCGGCGACCTAATGCATCAGACAAGGGGCCGCAAACCAGCTGTCCTAAAGCCATACCTAGGAACAACATACTGATGAGTAATTGTGGTTGGTTGGCGGAAGTAGCATGTAATTCACTGCCAATGATGCCTAACGCAGGCAATAGGGCGTCGATGGAAATGGCGACGATTGACATAAGCAAGGCCACCAAAACAGTAAACTCTTTAGCTGACATACCAGAAGCTTGAGTATTGTTATGAGCATTTTCCATATGGACTCCATATTTGGGAAAAGTATTGCGACTCTATAAGGGTAGAATAAAGTTCTATTATACTGAGTTGATAGGAAGTCGAGTTTGCGTTTATGTGTACCAAATGAGGAAGTGAAAAATTATTGGTTTTTCGGTTGAGTTTCGACGCTGTTTCGAAGGAGTTAACCAATGAACGACAGTGAAAAAGAAAAGATTGAATTAGAACATCAAGCCGCTAAGTTATTTATGCGGTGTTATGAAAAGAACACAGGCAAACCCATTCGCCATATTTGGCACAACAACCCCATTCGACCCGATGTGTCTTGTATGTTTGAAGGTCAGCGTCTAGACCTTGAAATTGCACATTTATATGGCTCCGAAGAGGAGGCTATGGAGATTCTAGGGCGTCATTTGACGCAAAAAACCTGTGATGTGTTGGCGCAGCTGAAAGAAGAACCCGCAGAAGAACGTTTGTTAGCTTCGTTAAATAAAATTCTTACCAATAAATCGAGCAAGCACTATCGTACTCAACGAGTCTGGTTGGTGATTCGAAATGCCCATCCTGAATGGCAAAAGGCAGACATTAAAGCCGTAGAACATTTAATTAGCATGCCTGAACCTCATGCCTTTGAAAAAGTATGGATATTGGGAGACTTTGAAGGAAAAACTGGCATAGTACGTCTTTATCCCTAACCTTTGCTCAATAAGGTTATGACCTGAAAATCGTTTAGGATTGCTTGCTTTTGGATTGCTTACTATTGGACGGTTTGCTTTTGGACGATTTGCCATTAGATGGTTTTGCTAGCTTTTGCCGATCCGCTTGATGCTGACGATATTTTTTAACCGTCGTTAAGGCCAGTATCATGGCAATGCCAACGAAGAAAATAGCAAAGGCCCCTAAGGCTAGGGTGGCTTCAGAATGCATATAAACCTTCAATAAAATAAAAGCAATAAAAGCCAAATCTTAAGGATTGATTTGACCTTATTGATCGTCACTAAAAAGAGTCTCTTTGGTGTACACATTGACCAGCAGAATAGGTGGCTTGTATGGCTCTGTCATCCCCTATGGTCATGAAGACAAATAAGGTTTCTTCAATATTCTTTGATAAAGCCAAGCGTGAAGTCAACAAGGGTGTGGCTTTCTTGTCCAGTAGAAGGAAGTCTGCTTCACTACCAATGGCTAAATTACCAATCTTATCTTCTAAACGCAGCGCTTTGGCGCCACCTAAGGTAGATAGGTACAAAGATTTAATGGGATTTAGATTCTCGTTTTGCAGTTGAATGACCTTATATGCCTCGTTCATGGTTTGCAGCATCGAAAAACTGGTGCCACCTCCCACGTCTGTTCCTAACCCCACATTCACCTTGTGTTCTTCGGCTTTATTTAAGTTAAATAAACCACTACCAATAAAAAGGTTAGAGGTTGGGCAAAACGAAATGGCCGATCCAGTATCATGTAATCTCTGGTACTCGTGTTCACAAAGGTGAATGCCATGAGCAAACACAGAACGCTCGCTAAGCAAGTGGTTTTGGTCGTACACGTCTAAATAATTTTGACTATGCGGAAATAACTCTTGTACCCAAGCACACTCGTCTTTGTTCTCAGATAAATGCGTATGCAGGTAAACATCTTGATATTCGCTCAATAATTTACCTGCCAAAGCCAATTGCTCGTCTGAGCTGGTGGGGGCAAAGCGAGGGGTAATGGCGTAATGCAAGCGGCCTTTGTTATGCCAAGTTTCGATCAGCTCTTTGCTTTCTTGATAGCTGCTTTCAGGCGTATCGGTCAAATAATCCGGCGCGTTACGATCCATCATCACCTTACCGCAGATCATGCGTAGGTTATGCACTTGACTGGCTTCAAAAAAGGCTTCCACAGAGACCTTGTGTACTGTGCCAAACACCAATGCGGTGGTGGTGCCATTACGCAATAGTTCGGCCAAAAAGCGATCAGCTACGTTACGAGCATGTTGCTTGTCGTGGAATTTTGATTCTTCTGGAAACGTATAAGTGTTTAACCAAGTAAGGAGTTGCTCACCATAGGAGCCAATCATATCCGTTTGAGGATAATGGATATGGGTATCAATAAAGCCCGGTGTAATAAGTGCGTTGGGATGGTGTTCAACCAGTAGAGAATCAGGTAGGTCTTTTAATAAACTAGTGGCATCACCCAAAGCCTGAATTTTATCACCTTCGACCACCAGCAGGCCGTCTTCAAAGTATTCGTAGGCGGCATCCACGCCTACTTCTTTTGGGTCTGCAATACAATGTACTATGGCCGCACGCCAGGCTTTTTGCTGCGTCATTCTCTTCTCTCTAAAACTTTGACCGAATGGTTATACTTTATCAGCTATTGTTTTGTCTTTCACTAAATTGACGAATTTTAGCGCGGTAATAAAGCATGCCTCGCAACAACACGACAATGAAAACGCCCAAGCCATCGGCATAAAAATCCAGCCATTCTCCATATCGATTCACACTGGGTTGAATTAGCTCAATGACACCTCCCCAGAGAAAGATGAATACCGCCATCCATAAAAAGCGTTTTAACGGTCCAAAGGCGCACATCAGGGCCCAACCGCCAAAGCCAATGACATGATGAAGTTTGTCTGAGCCCGGGGCATCTGGCAAATGCTCCATAGGGGTGAGGGTGGCCACGCTGATGACCAACAAGCCGACAACAAAACCAAGCCACTGTAGTTTTTGTGATTGAATGAAAGAGGTTAGCATGGTCATTGTTTACCTTAGAATGCGAGCTCGGATATTGCGGCCTTTGATTTTTTTGTTTTCTAACGCCTTCACGACTTTTTTGGCCACCTGATTGTCTACGCCAACGTAGGCGTGAAAATCAAAAATATCGATTTTACCAACCTGTTCCTTAGCCAAACCCAATCCTGCGGTGAGAGCACCAAGAATATCACCGGGTCGCAGTTTATTCTTACGCCCAGCATCAAAAGCAATGGTGGTTTTCTGAGGGATCAAACGATAATCTGCAGCGGCTTCTTCAAGTTCAAGAAAGTTCGCTTGTATGTCAAAGCGGGTTTCAATGTCGCGTACTTTATAATCTTCTTTTGCGGTGACCAAGTTTACCGCGACACCAGCCGCTCCAGCACGAGCTGTACGTCCGATGCGATGGGTGTGCACGTCAATGTCTCGGGTGGTGTCATAGTTAACCACCAGATCGATTTCTTTCACATCAATGCCCCGTGCGGCCACGTCAGTAGCGACCAAAACACAGCTGCTTTGGTTGCTAAAACGCACTAATACTTGGTCACGTTGTTTTTGCTCCAAGTCACCATGAATGGCTTGAGCGGCCACTTTATGATCGTCTAGCCAGTCGGCCACTTGCTGAGATTCTGCTTTGGTATTACAAAAAACAATGGCCTGACGAGGCGCAAAATGTTCTAAACAACTGAGCAAAGCCGTGGGTTTGTTGCTATTTTCACTGCGTACAAAATGTTGCTCAATATTGGGTTTAAGATCTTCTTGTGTCTCCACTTTTACCTTCACTGGCTGACGCTGGAATTCTTCGCTAAGGGCGGCAATGTTGTCACCATAGGTGGCCGAGAAAAGCAGAGTTTGTTTGTCTTTTGGGGTGAGTTCAACCACTTCGCGAATGCTGTCCACAAAGCCCATATCGAGCATGCGATCTGCCTCATCCAAAATTAACGTGTTGAGAGCATTTAAACGTAACGTGCCTTTACGCAGATGCTCCATTAAACGACCCGGTGTACCGACAACCACGTGAGCGCCGTGCTCTAATGAATTGATTTGTGGGCCAAATGGCATGCCACCACACAGGCTCAGTACCTTAATATTGTCTTGAAAGCGCGCGACTTTGCGGATTTCTTTAGAAACCTGATCGGCTAATTCGCGAGTTGGGCACATAACCAATGCTTGTACGCCAAAAAAGCGGGGATTAATTTTCAGCAATAATCCAATCGCAAAGGCTAGGGTTTTACCACTGCCAGTTTGCGCCTGAGCAAGAATGTCTTTGCCGTCCATAATGGCGGGCAAACTTTGCTCTTGAATGGGGGTGAAACGTTGAAAGCCCATATCAGACAATAAGCGTATAAGTTTTTTCGGAAGGGCGATGGGAAGCGTAAATTGAGCTTGAGTCACAGAAGGCCTGTTTTATTCAATGAAATTGTGCCAGAGAATAGCAGAAAATTTGCTCAAAAGCCTTTATCCATTAGATATTCCGTGTTCCTTCTAACATTTTTTAGTAAAGTTAGTGACAAGATGGATAACGCCACCCCTAAGCGTTAATGATTCCTATGCTAGGAAATGCTAGATATTTTATATGATCAAAGGACTAATGACTTTTATGCTCGTTTTTCTAAAGTAAAACATGGCCTTTTAGATGAAAACATTTTTGTATAAATATTCCTCTTTTGTCACTTTTGGAACGACTTTGTTGTTTGCGCTCGTGTGCTGTTTCTGTCTGTATCTGTATGAACTTCATCATGTACAACAAAATGATCATTGGCTAAAGATACTCATGTCTACCAATGCGCAAGTCGAAGTGTTGAGCAGTTTATCGGTGAACTGGTTATTTGTTTTCAGCCCAATGTTTATTTTGACACCCCTGGGTATTTTGCTGGCGGTATTCAGTCATTACTTGATCCAGTTGCAAGCCAGCAAATTGGCGGCCATTAATGAGTATCTGGAAGTGGATCCACTCACTGGCTTAATGAGCCGCTACAAAATTCAGCAAGTGTTGGCAGAGAAGGTATCACAAAACAAACTAGAGCCTCAGTGGTTAGCCATTATGGTGCTGGATTTGGATCATTTCAAAACCATTAACGAAGCATTTGGCCATCAGGTAGGAGACAAACTGTTAGTAAAAGTAGCGCAAAGGCTAACGTCAGTTTTCCCTGATCATGCAGAATTAGGCTATTTTGGAGGCGATGCATTTTTAGTGATTTTGTCAGCACCAGAACATTTGTCCACGTCATGTCTGGATGATGTGGCCAAACAGGTCATTAAACAGATCAGCCAAAGTTATTTTGTCGACGATCTGACCCTGACCATAGGGTGTTCTATTGGTATTGTCACTTTCCCGGAATTTGGCAGTGACCCTATGACACTGATTAAAAACGCCGACATGGCGGTTTATGAAGCCAAGCGCTCAGGTCGTGCGACTCACCATTATTACAGTCAGGCTATGGGGCAGAGATTTGTTCGCAACGTACAAATTGAAACCCGTTTGCGCCATGCCATCGCGGAGAACCTATTGGAAATGCAATTTCAGCCTAAGGTGGATTTGCTGACGCAACAATGTATTGGCATGGAAGCCTTGCTGCGTTGGTGTGATGAAGAATTAGGTCAGGTATCGCCCTCTGAATTTGTGCCCATCGCGGAACAATCAGGGATTATTTTGCCATTAGGTGAGTGGGTATTTGAGCAAACCTTACGTCATATCGTAGAGTGGCAAAAACAAGGTATTAACGTGCCGCCCATTGCGATTAATTGCTCTGCTGAGCAACTGAAGCGCAGTGATTTTTTACCCAATCTAAAAGCCTTACTAGAGCGTTATCAAGTAGACCCTAGATTAATAGAAGTGGAAGTCACCGAGTCTATTTTGATTGAGGACGCAGCAAGTTGCGCGGAGCTACTGAAAGAGATCAGTCAATTAGGTATTAAGTTGGCGATAGACGACTTTGGAACGGGTTACTCAAGTTTGAGTTACCTCAAAGATTTACCCATCGACTCGGTTAAAATCGACCAAGTTTTTATCCGCGACATCACTCAGGATAAAAACCATCAAGCTTTGACCAAAGCCATTATTAATCTGGGCCATGACTTGGGCTTAAAGGTGATCGCTGAGGGCATTAGCCATGACAATCAATTGGCCATGTTAAGAGAAATGCGCTGTGATGTAGGGCAAGGTTATTTATTTAGTAAAGCGCTGGCCGCCAAATCCATGAGCAGTGACCCTATCATACAAGCCCTGAGTCGAGAGGAAGTAAATGAACGAGAATGACGAATGCATTACTCGTTATTTAAAGTCGCATTGCGTGCTACCTGAATCTTTAACGCTTCCCAAAACTCAATGAGATTGGGGTTCTGATTGAATTTAGAACGATATAGACGTATCTCCAGAGGGATACTCCAATTCTCTTCCCCTGCTTGCATTACTTTGCCGTAACTCATGGTATCTAACATCAGACGCTGTGGGATCCAGCCAATACCATAACCTTCTTTGACCATGGCTTTGATGCTGATGGAATGATAGTTCTCTGCTATCGTTTGTAATTGCGGAATGTCTCTTTGTCGCTGTAGATGATGATGAATAACAGGCTGTAAGAAAGAGTTTTCATAATAACCAATGTAGGGAAGAGGTTTACGTTTGGCGCCAGGTAAAGTGAATTTCGCATCGCCATTCTGTTCGATAGCAGTGTAGGGTGCTAACGTCTCTTTGGCGATGACCAAATGTTCATATTGCTCATCGTCCAAGGTGCGAATGAAATTGATGGCAGGATGCCAATAACACATCATGATATCGGCTTGTTGATTGACTAAGGCATTGACAAAATCATTACCCAACCAAGAACTGGATTTCATATTAATGTCCAGTTCTATGCCCATATCTGCACAGAAGGGGGCAATCATTTCTTTGTAGAAACTTAAGAAGAGTGTTTGCGTCGTCACAAAGCGAACTTGAGACTCTTCTTGTTTGCGAATTTCTTGGCAACGCGCTTTGGTATCGCGTATTTGTCGGGTAATCAGTTCCGCTGTCTGTAAAAATACCTCGCCTGCGGGAGTCAGGGATAAGGGCAAGGTATTACGGTCAATTAAAGTGACGCGCATTTCTTCTTCGAGCAATTTGATGCGCCGACTAAAGGTAGGCTGAGTGACGTTTTGCTCATCAGCGGCGCGCGAGAAGTGACGCGTTTTCGCCAGCGCTATAAAATCTTCAAGCCATCTTATTTCCATGGTCTGGCTCCTCTGATGAGAGGCTGGAGGAAATGACTCATAAACGTCCCTCCTCAACTCCATGACACGCCACACTACTGCCATCAGTTTGTAAGGTCATCACAGGGGACTCTTTGTAGCAACGTGGGTTAGCGTATGGGCATCGCGCTTGAAACACACAACCGATGGGCTTTTCAGTCGGAGTCGGTACTTCACCGATTAATCGAATGGGATCTGCGGCGTTGGAATCCAAACGTGGAATAGCAGACAACAAGGCTTGGGTATAAGGGTGTTTTGGCGTACTAAACAGGGTTGCTGTGGTGGCCAATTCACAAATACTGCCAAGGTACATCACGGCAACACGATTGGCGAAATGCTCAACCACCGCCAGATCGTGGGTAATAAACAGATAACTAAGCTTATGCTCCTGTTGCTTATCCATCATCAGATTCAGTACTTGTGCCTGAACCGATACATCCAATGCAGATAAAGGCTCATCGGCAACAATAAACTGCGGTTCTACCGATAACGCGCGCGCCAAACTGATACGCTGACGTTGACCACCAGAGAACTCATGTGGGTAGCGGTCTGAGCTGTTGCCACTGATGCCAACAGAAGCCAATAACGCGTCGACTTTTTCATCTACTGCTGAGAGTGATAATTGCGGATTATGAAAAGCAATGGGTTCGCTTAATGTTTGATAAACCGTCATACGAGGGTTCAAGGAAGCATAAGGGTTTTGGAAAACCATTTGCATTGAACGTCGGAATAGCATGCGCTGACGGTTATTTAGGTGATCGATGCGCTGATCTTGGAAATGGATTTCACCAGCGGTCGGCTCAGTTAACCCCATGATGGTCCTCGCCAGTGTGGACTTGCCACAGCCGGTTTCGCCTACTACACATAAGGTTTCACCTTCATGAATGGTTAAGTTGACACCATTTAGGGCAAAAATTTCATTTTGTTGGCGTTGCCATTTACCATGACGAAGACGCCAGCGGCTCAGCCAGCTCAACTCGGAGCGAAAGACTTTTTCTAAACCGCTGATTTGGATAAGAGGGCGACTCATCATTCCTCCTTATCCGCTGCGAATTCATTGAGCATGTCTTCCACCATGAAACAGGCCACACTGGAACCCCCCGTGTAAATGAAATCCGGTTGCTGGTGACGACATTGTTCAGTGGCATAAGGACAGCGGGGGTGGAAAGCACAACCACTGGGGCGATCGGCCAAAGATGGCATGCTGCCTTTGATTTGATTTAACCTCTGGCCCGGCAGAGCCATTTGCGGTAGGGCGTTCAACAAGCCTTGAGTATAAGGATGCTGTGGATCATTGATAATTTCTAAGGTTGGCCCTTCTTCAATAATTTGTCCTGCGTACATAACCAAGGTACGTTCCGCGACCTTAGACACCACGCCTAAATCGTGACTGATCAGAATCAGCGCCACCCCATTGTCGCGACAAATGGCTAAGAGTAGCTGTAGAATCTCCGCCTGAATCGTCACATCCAGTGCAGTAGTGGGTTCATCAGCAATAATGATGTCTGGGTTCAACAAGAGCACGGAGGCTATGATTACCCGTTGGCGCATGCCACCAGACAGTTCATGAGGGTACTGATCAAAACGTCTTTCTGGTGAGGCGATTTGCACGTGACGAAGTTTTTCAATGGCGATATTGCGCGCATCTTTATAGGAAATTTTGGTGTGGCTGCGAATGGTTTCCACCAGCTGATCACCAATGGTGATCACTGGATTAAGGGTCATCATAGGATCTTGAAAAATCATCGCAATGCGCTTGCCTCGAATCTCTTGCAGCTGGCGTAGGCCCATTTTGGTGATGTCTTTGTTATCTAACTTAATGGCACCCGAATGAATGTAACCCGGTTTGCCAATGAGATTGACAATAGAGAAACCTAAAACCGATTTGCCTGCACCAGATTCACCCACAATGGCAATGCGCTCACCGCGTTTCAGAGTGAAACTGACGTCAATAAGCGCAGCCAGTTCCTGCTTCTTAAAATGAAAATTGACATTGAGATGTTCGACGCTTAACAGGTTCATAATCAGTCTTTGTAAGCCCTTGGATTAAGGTGGTCGCGTAACCAATCACCTAACAAATTCATGGCCAGTATTAAAATGATCAAGGTGATGCTGGGAATCACACAGATCCACCAAGAGCCAGCAAACATATAGGCCACACCTTCTGAAATCAGTGAGCCTAAGGAAGGTTCGGTGGATGGCATTCCCAAACCTAAGAAAGATAGGGCAGCTTCAGCCACAATGGCATTGGCAATTTGTACCGTAAAAATGACCAATACCGGCGATAAGGTATTGGGTAAAATATGACGGAACATGATGCGAGTTTGACTGATGCCCATTACTCGAGCGGCATCCACATATTCTTTCTGCTTTTCAGCTAACACGGAAGCGCGAATGGTACGGGCAAACAGAGGCCATTCTGTGAGGCCAATCACCAGAATTAACACCAGCATGGCCAATTGTTGATACATGGCGATGCCAAAAATGGATTGAAAAATGGCCAAAAAGACAATGGCTACCATCATGTTGGAAAAAGACAACTGAATGTCGGCGCAGCGCATCAAAAAATTGTCGACACGACCGCCTAGGTAACCGGCAATTAAACCAATGCAAATGCCCAAACTGGCCTGCAAAATAACGGCACAGACGCCTATGGTTAAAGACAAACGCGTACCATAAAGAATAATGGAAAGCAGATCTCGACCTTGTCCATCCGTTCCCAACAAAAAGCGGTAATCTTGACTGATCCAGCTCGGTGCAATCTCAGCGTTAATTAAGTCCATAAAGGCCGGGTCGTCTACATCAAAAGGTGCGACCAATGGGGCCAATAGAGCCACTATGCAGTAGAAGATAAAAATAAACAGGGCCAACATGGCCAGTTTATCGCCAGCAAAGCCACTTAGCATATGGCGCCAACGGCTACCAGAGATGGGGGGTGAAAGGTCGTATTTTAAGGGCTTCATAATCCGTGACTCGCTACACGAACGGTTGGGTTGACTAGACCGTAAACTAAATCCACTAAGGTATTCATTACCACGAACATGCTGCCGACCACCAGTAGATAAGTGGAAATTAAAGGGGTGTCGACACGACTGACCGCATCCATGAACAAAAAGCCCATGCCTGGCCATTGGAAAATGGTTTCTGTCAGAATGGTATAGGCCACTAGGGTGCCAGCTTGAATGCCGCCTATGGTAATAATAGGGAGCATGGTGTTTTTAAGGGCATGGAAAAAATAAATACGTGGTGCGGACAGACCTTTAGACCAAGCGAATCGAATGTATTCGGACTGCAACACCTCACTCATTTCTGAGCGAATAAGACGAACAAAAATGGGGGTTAAGGCGATTGCTAAGGACAAACTGGGTAAGAGTAAGTGATTCAAACCATCCTTAGTAAAGAGGCCGCTTTCCCAAATGCCAAATAGCATGATGGTTTCCCCTCGGCCGAAGCTAGGCGCAAGATTCCATTGGACAGAAAACAAATACACCATAAAGATGGCAATGATAAAGATGGGAATCGACAAACCAATTGAACTAATGAACATGATCAAACGTGATAACACATGCCTTGGTTTGATGGCCGTAATGATGCCAAAAGGCGTAGCGATCAAGATGACAAGTAAAATGGCGCATAAAGCCAATTCTATGGTGGCAGGCACTTTTTTCAAAATCACATCGATAGTCGGTTCCTTGTAGTAGTAAGAAGTACCAAAATCCCCCGCTAGGGCATTTTTGGCGAATCTGGCGTATTGCACCAAGAAACCGTCGTTTAGCCCAAGTTCTTCCCGTAGCTGTTCTCGTACCTCAGGTGTGACCGTCATACCTACCATCTGGCGCACAGGGTCACCCAGCCTGTCCTGAATGGCAAAGCTGATGAGGCTGATGACGATTAACACAAAACAAGCTTGGATTAGACGTCGTATTAAAAACACTATCATCCGACTATCCCTTTGCGCATCTGCAAATTAACCATGTCCAGCAAACTGCAGAGGATGGCGCATTATTGTTCAATGAATAAATCTCCGATATAGGGATAGTTGCGATCATTAACTATGTCTTTGATTTTGACTTTATCTTTGGCGGCCCAAGTTAAATATTGCCAATACAGGGGAACCACTGCGGCCTCCTGATATAAGGTTTTCTCAATGCCTTGTAATAAACGCAGACGCCTTTCAGGATTGAGTTCTTGATTGGCTTGGCGAATATCATTGGTAATGCTCGGGTTGCAGTATTCACTGGCATTATAAGCGCCGAGACCGGTTTGCGCATCCCGACAAGCGATAATAAATTCAAACAAATTATTGGAATCGACTGTGTCAGATTGCCAGCCCAACATCATGATGTCGGCACTTCGGTCGTCAAATTCTTTAAAATATTGTGCCTTGGGCAAGGTTTTAAGATCCACCTTGATATTAATCTTAGCCAGCATTGCCGCCACGGCCTGAGCTACTTTTTCATCATTGGTGTAGCGATTATTGGGTGCCATCATACTGACACGAAATCCTTGCTCGTAACCGGCTTGCTGCATCAGTTGTTTGGCTTTCGCCAGATCGTATTCTGGTACTAGGTCTGCCACATGGCCAAGAAAGCGATCCGGACTGAGCTGGCCTGCTGGCGCTGCATAACCTCGCAGAATTTTCTCTACAATAAGATTTTGATTGATGGCCAGGTTAATGGCTTTTCGAACTCGTATGTCCTGAAATTCTTGACGCCTTTGCTGATTCATATGCAGCAATAAAATCCGCGTACTGGGCATGGTGACCAGTTGAATGCCTTTGGTGTTTTGGGTGCGTTTTATGTCGATGGGTGAAACGGGGAAAATAAAATCCACATCGCCAGACAGTAAAGCGGCAAGGCGAGTAGCGTCAGTATTAATGGGCGTGAAGATGAGTTTGTCTACATTGCCCGGTGAGTCAGTATCCCAATAATCTGGATTGCGTTTAAACTCAAGACGAGAGCCAAGTTCGCGTTTCTCTAATATAAATGGCCCTGTCCCAGACACATTACGAGAGGCAAAGGTTTCACCGTATTTGACTATCTCATCTTTACCTTGATAGAAGCGTCTGTCCATAGGAAAAACATAGGTCATGATGTTGAGTACTAAGGGGTTGGGTTTGGCACTATGAACATCAAGGGTAAAGTCGTCTATCAAGCTTACCGATTGTATGGTGTCGAACATGGCACGAAAATCCACGGAACCTTTAAGACGATTAATGGTATAGGCTACGTCTTTTGCAGTGAATGGATTACCAGTATGAAAACGCACATTTTTGCGTAACAGGAAGCGTGTAGTGGTTGGATTAATTTGTTGCCATTGGGTTGCCAATCTGGGTTCAAAGCTGCCATCTTGACGCCATCTTAATAATGGATCAAAAGTCAGATGGGAAAATTGCAATGTGCCCTCAGACAATTGTTCATGAGGATCCAGTGAAATAGGGTCGGCGTCAAAGGCCATTCTTAATGTCACAGACATAGCTTGGCTGCTGAAGAGCAAGCTCAGACAGCAAACAAATATAACCTTAACATTCATTTTTATGAGTTCTCTTTTGTAATGCTTTGCCTTCCATCTAGGGCAGAAGGTCTATTAGGTTTTCTCTAACGTCTTAATTTACTTTGTTTGTTTTTCTGATTTTGACCATATAGACAATCAGGGTATTCTGACAAACTTGTCATAAAAAAGACAGTTATCGAATAGTGCATGACGTATTTAGGTAATTTCCTCAGCATGGAATGATATTGCATGAATTATTTTGCTCATTTACACATTGCCAGCTTAACCCAAACATCCTGGGCAGGAAATTTATTGGGGGATTTTCCGGTGCAAGCGGCGGATCTGGAAGCAGATTTGCTCGAAGGTTGGCGCTTACATCAAATGGTGGATGTGTGGGTGGATGATCATCCAGCAAGTCAGAACTTTAGAGCTTTACCAAGGCAAGGACGCAGGCGATTTGCGGGTATTGTCCAAGACATTGCCATGGATTATTGGTTAATACGTTATTGGACTGACTTCAGTGACGAAGCTTTGAGCGATTTTTGTCAGCGTGCAGTATGCGGCTTGGCTGAAGACAAAGCACGTTGTCCCACTCGTTTACAAGGTATGATTGCTTCATTGGAAGCCTCTAACTGGCTGGCCAATTTAGGACGCCAAGAGGGGGTAGAGAGGGCCATTTATTCTATTATGCGCCGCTGGCGACATGGTCATCATTTACAGGCTTTTGTGGATGAGTTGCCCATGGTACTAGAACAAGCAGAGCAACCTTTTTTGCAACTCTATCCTGAGCTATTGGCTTTTATAACGGCACAAAAGAAAGCTACATAAAAAAGCCGAGGCTATCACACGCATAACCTCGGCGGAATGAGCCGCAATGGCTCGATCGAGAGAACAGTCAAACCCAATTCATCTCAGGTGCAGAAGTCTGAATGAGGGCGGATTCGACATTTTTAGTATAGAAGCAAGCCTAGGTTGACTGTGTTGATCTAAGTCAGTGGGTGGTGTCTTTTTAAGGAATCTTGTTAACGAAAAGGATTATATGAGGAATCAGTAACTTAGTTGCTAGGCTTGTGCTAGAATCCGCAGCCAGCAAGCAACGCAAAGTAAAATGGGGGAACTAGGGTGGGCGTTCAGTGGTATCCAGGACACATGAACAAGGCGCGTCGTGAAATCGAAGACGTGATGACGCAGGTCGACATCGTCATCGAAGTGTTGGATGCGCGTATTCCAGATTCCAGTCAAAACCCAATGCTGAATACTTTACGCGGTGAAGTACCCGTATTGCGTTTGCTCAATAAAAAAGACCTAGCAGATAAAACACGCTTACACCTTTGGTTGGAGCATTGGCGTGGTAATGACGGTATTTTGGCCCACCCTTTTTCCACGTTAGAAAAAAGCGATGTGGCTAAAATAAGCCAATGGGTTGCGCAAATGGTGCCTCATCGAGGTTCAGCGGAAAAGCCCATTCGTGCCATGATTGCCGGCATTCCAAATGTGGGTAAATCCAGTTTAATGAATGCCTTGCTAGGTCGACGAGTCGCCAAAGTGGGTGATGAACCTGCGGTGACCAAGGCCCAGCAAAAGTTGAAAGTAAAAGAAGGCTTTCAACTGTTAGACACACCGGGCATTTTGTGGCCGAAAATTGAAAACCCAGATGCCAGTTATCGTTTGGCGGTAACGGGTGCGGTGCGAGATACCGCCATTGATTATGAAGACGTGGCATTGGCTGGTCTGAAGTTCTTTATTGCCGATTATGTAGAGGCACTAACCACACGTTATAAGCTCAAAGAAGCGCCCAATGACCCTTATGAAACCTTAAAAATTATTGGTTCAAAACGTGGTGCACTTCGTTCTGGTGGTAAGGTGGATATGCACAAAGCCGCAGAAGTGTTTCTCAATGACGTTCGTACCGGAGCCATTGGCCCCTATGTTATGGAAACTCCCGACATGATTGCCGCAGAAGAATTATTGGTGGAAGAGGCCAAAGCCAAAAAAGAAGCGGAGCGCCAAGCCCGTTTGGCTGCTGCCGTACCTCAGCGCCAGCAAGCCAGCAATCAAGAATACCGTAGACAACAGCAAGACAAAGAGTGAGGTTTAAGGCCATGGATTATGAAATAGCCTTTGATCAGGAAGAAAACCAATACCGTATTTATACCGGCTATGAGTTTGCCGCTATTGGTGAATGGGTGAGTGAATATGTGCGCGAACTGGAAATGATGCAGCGCGTTCTTATGGCTGCTCGCTTGGCTGAAACAGAAAAAGAAAGCACAGAATTTGCTCATGGGCCATTCCGTGTGGTAATCAGTGAAGAAGGCGTGAATGTTGCTAGACAATTAGATTTAAACGCAGCAGAAGAAGAAATCAAAGCCATGTTCGATTCGCAAGACAGCTTTTACCAAACCTCAACCGATGGTATTCAAGCGGAATGTGGCTTAGAAGACTTGATAGAAATGATAGAAAACTGGCATGACGTGCTGCAATAGTTGTTCCATAAGCTGGCTAGGTTTACACTATTAGGTGTTTGAAATTTACGTATTTTTAGGGAGCCGATATGCTCATTGAGTTGGAAAAGGCACGCACTCGAAAAAATGTAGTGCGCATTTTTCGTGAAGAACTGGATGGCCCAGACAGCTGGTCAGATGGTTTTGTCGTGGATGCCAATGAAGAAATGGTTTTGCTCCAACTGGTAGATGACAGTGTGCGTCTTAATGGTTACCAAATCTTGTTTCTAGAAGACATTAGTGACTTCGCTCATCCGGCCCCTTTTAATGATTTTCAAAAACGTGTCTTAGCCCTTCGAGAAGAAGAAGTGGTGGATCCTGAAGTGGATCTAGACGATTTGGCTGTCTTGCTGATGGACATCAGCGAAGAATACGGCTTGGTTACCTTGCACCGTGAAGAAGTAGAGCCGGACAGCTGTGAAATTGGTCGCGTAATACGTGCCGATGCGGTGACCTATGAGTTGGAAGAAATTGGTTCTGATGCGCGTTGGTTTGACGATACCTTTGAATACGATTTATATGACATTACCCGTATTGAATTTGGTGGCGTGTATGAGGAAGCTTTACTCATGGCAAATGAAGACATGGGAGAAGATTCGTACGAATTAAGCACCGACTATGCGGAAGACTATTTAGACAAAGACTAAGCCTTTCATTATAAAAAGTGTTGAGAAAAACGCCATCTTAGGCGTTTTTTTATAAGTATTCTGAGCAACCCCATTTAAACTGAATACTTCATTTTAACTTAAAAAATGCCGTATTGTAGCAGAGTGGCGGCCATCAAAAGGAATGAAACTATGTCTCGTTGGGTGACGGTATTATTGAGTTTAATTGTGGTATCTGGCTGTGCGGCTTATGCCTCAAAACAGTTAGATTCGGTATTTGGTTCGGCCAGCCCTGAAAACCGCGATCAAGTTGTCTCACAACAAGAAGCCGATTTTTATCATCAGCAAGTCAAACCTATTCTCGATTCTCGCTGTGTATCCTGTCACGCTTGTTACGATGCCCCTTGTCAACTGAAATTAACCGCTTCTGCAGGCATTGAACGTGGTGGTTCCAAAGATCTTGTATACGATGGTACACGTCTGCTTGCGGCCACGCCTTCACGTTTGTTCATTGACGGCAAAACCACTGACGAATGGCGTGAGAAAGGCTTTCACCCTGTGTTAAATGAACGAGGTCAATCACCCGCTGCTAATCTTGAAGGCAGTTTGCTCTATCGCGCCATTGCCCTACGCCAGCAACAAGGGGACTTTAAACAAACCGTATTGGGGGATGAATACGATTTTTCTTTGGCCCGTGACCAGCAATGTGTAAGCATTGAAGAATACGATCAGTTTGAGCAGGATTACCCAAATTGGGGAATGCCTTATGGTTTACCGCAATTAACGGATGCGGAATATGATGTGCTAACGCGCTGGTTGGCAAACGGTGGCAAAATGCCCGCCCCAGCCCCTTTAACCCAAGCCTTACAAGAACAAGTTGACCTGTGGGAAAGCCGTTTAAATGGCGACAGCTTGAAAGATCAGTTGGTGGCGCGATACATTTATGAGCACCTGTATTTGTATTCCATGTACTTAGACGAAGGTGAAAAGTTCCGTTTTCGTTTAGTCCGTTCCAGCACACCGCCGGGTAAGCCTATTGATCGTATCGCCACACGTCGTCCTTATGATGACCCCGGTGTGGACAGGGTGTATTACCGCTTGTGGCTAGACCCAGAAGTGAAGGTGCAGAAAAATCACATTCCTATGCGCTTGGATGACGCCCGTTACCAACGTTGGCAATCTTTCTTCTATGGCATGGATTATCAAGTTACGTCCTTGCCAAGTTACCAGCCTGAAGTGGCCACCAACCCTTTCATGGCGTTCCGGGAAATACCGCCTTATGCACGTTATCGTTTCTTATTAGACCATGCCCAGAAAACCATCATGGCCTTTATCAAAGGCCCAGTATGTCGTGGTCAAGTAGCGGTTAACGTCATCAACGAACAGTTTTGGGTGTATTTCCTAGACCCTGAAATCGCCTATAACAATACCTCGGCAGACTTCCTTGAAAATCAGGCAGAAGACTTAGAAATGCCTGCGGTAGAATCCAGTAACACCTTGTCGATTGCTTCTTGGGTCATGTTCTCAGAGCAACAAAAATCTTATTTGTCAGCCAAAGCCAAGTTGATAAAACAAGATATCAATGAGCAGATTGCGCTGGATCTGAATTTAATTTGGGACGGCGATGGCAATAATCAAAATGCGGCCTTAACCATTTTCCGCCACTTCGATAATGCGTCTGTAGTACGTGGTATGGTAGGTCAACACCCTAAAACCGCTTGGGTGATAGATTATCCATTATTGGAGAGAATTCATTATCTGCTGGTGGCTGGGTTTGATGTCTATGGCAATGTAGGTCATCAGTTAGTGACGCGACTTTACATGGACTTTTTGCGTATGGAAGGGGAGATGAATTTCCTCATGCTGCTGCCAAAACAAGACAGAGAGCGTATTCGCCAGTATTGGTATCGTGATGCGAATCAAATTATTAAAGATTATATTTTTAGTGATTACATCAAGGTTGGGGTTCAATCCGATATCCAGTACAAGAGTTCAGATCGCCAAGCGGAGCTTTATGAGATGCTGCGCAGCAAGCTAGCGGCCATTCTTGATCATGGTTATGACCTGACGCAAAGCAAACTTGCGCAAGCGGACGTTAATGCGCTCTTGTCGTTGCAACAAGTGCGTGGCGGTGGCATTCAATATTTACCCAACTTAGTGACTGTGTTGGTGACTCGTCAAGGTGAGCCACTTGAAGTGTTGAGCTTGATTCACAATAAAGCCCATGCCAACATTTCCAGCTTGTTGGATGAAGCGTCCACTCGTTTGCCGCAAGAAGACGGCGTGACCCTAGCCAAAGGGGTATTGGGGGATTACCCAAATGCGCTTATGCAGGTGGAAGAATCTGAGTTACAAAACTGGGTGAAGCAAATCGCCACCCTGAAAACTCGACAAGACTATGTTGCCTTGTTAAACACTTTTGGTATTCGTCGTACTCATCCAAACTTCTGGCAAGTGAGCGATGCCATTGCTCGACTGAATAAACAAGACAGACCCAGAGAAAGTGGCATCTTGGACTTCAATCGTCTGGAAAATCGATAAAGTAAAAAAGCGCATTGGGTAAGTTTCACGATTTGCTGCATGATTGGTGACTTGTAACTGAGCCGCTAAGGGCCAAGTATCAGGGTATCTTTTATAATCTTTGAGTAGGTTTTATGATTCCTTTCTCCATTCTGGATCTTGCGCCCGTTGCCGAAGGCCATACGGTTGCAGACTCCTTCAAAATGAGCGTCAAAATGGCGCAGACCGCTGAAGCCTTAGGGTATAAGCGCTTTTGGTTGGCTGAACATCACGGTATGGCTGGCGTCGCAAGTTCGGCTACCGCCGTGGTCTTGTCGCACCTTGGCGCACACACCAAATACATTCGTCTTGGCTCGGGTGGCGTCATGTTGCCCAATCATTCCCCTTTGGTGATTGCCGAACAGTTTGGCACCTTGGCTGAACTTTACCCGCAGCGTATTGATTTGGGCTTAGGGCGTGCACCTGGTACCGATATGAAGACGGCGCGCGCCTTGCGCCGTAACATGGACGCCAATGTGGATTCCTATCCTGACGATGTGCGAGAGCTGCAAGGCTATCTCAGTGACCAAGAGAAGGGCATTCGTGCCGTGCCGGGCTTTGGCACACAGGTACCTATCTGGATGCTAGGCTCCAGCTTGTACAGTGCCCAAGTGGCGGCGCAATTTGGTTTGCCATACTCCTTTGCTTCCCACTTTGCGCCCGATCAACTACACCAAGCCTTAACCATCTATCGACGTCATTTCAACGCCGCCGAAGAGGGCGATCAACCTTATGCTATGGCGGGTGTTATGGCCGTAGTGGCCGACACAGACGAAGAAGCACAATACCTGTTCACCTCAGCACAACAACAATTTGTCAACTTGCGCCGAGACCGCAACCGTCCTTTCCCAAGCCCCGTGGATTCCATGGAAAGCATTTGGTCTGTCAGTGAAAAACACATGGTGGAACACATGCTGCAATACGCCGTGGTCGGATCAAAAGCCTCCGTGGCCTTTCAATTAGAGCGCTTCATAGAAAACACAGGCATAGACGAACTCATCATCTCCATGCCGATTCACGATGCCGACGCAAGGCTGAAATCACTGCGCTTGATGGCAGAAGTGAGAGAAGAGATGGTGGGGTAGAGTGTTAATATCTGGGTAAGGCCAGACTCATTTGATTATCCTTATAAAGATATTTGTTGAGGACTTTAAGTAATTGTTATAGCTTTATAATTTCAAAGATTTGTTCACTGTGGATGGAGTAATTATGAAGTTAAAACTGTGTTTGCTTGCTGTTATTTTTGTTGTGTTAAGTGGTTGTGCCTCTACTCCTACCCCCACCCCGTCATCGCCTTATATAGCCATTAATCAGCCATACTTTGATACTCATGAAGTCAGTTATGGCAGCGTCGAAGTTAATGTGACCAGCACGAATGAAGAAAAAGCGACGAAAGCTGGCTATATGAGCAGTGAAGAGGTCAGTAGCTATCTTAAAGACAAAATCACTAAAGACATAAAAGCACACAATCTTTATGACGCAGTTGGTTTGTCTGTGCGCATAAATTTAAAACTAGATAGGGCTTATCATTTTGCGGTGTCTAGTAATATGGCAGGATGGAATTATTTAGCAAAAGTCGAAGTATTAAAAGGTCAAGAAGTACTCGCCAGTTATCATGAAAAGGCTAACCTTATAAATACAGGTTTTGTTGCAGTATTTAAAGATATGTTCGTTAGTAATTCGGATAATGAGAAACTATATGTAGACAAAGCTGCTGAAGATATTTTGGCAAACCTACCTCAATGGCAATAAATTTCCTTACCTAGAGTTTTTTATAATCAGCACAGTTTTACACTGTGCTGATTTTTTTATACTAGTTTGTTTTGTATCGATTGATACTGCTTATCTTCAGGTTAAGGGGCCTAACCTCTCTGGTTATTATCAGGAAAAGCGGCCACTTACGCTTAAGCTTAATTTAACTCTGATTCCAATTATTTAAGGGGCTGATATCTTTAGTTTGCCCCCTTTTACTTTCTCTGAGTCCCTTATCATGAGGCAACTTGAAGCGACAAAGAAAGGAAATTTTCATCCCTTTCAATCACCCTATACCCAAGAGATTTGTAGAAGCTTACCGCCGCTTCATTTCTAACAAAGCTTGATAAGGTTATGTGACCACGCCCTTGCTCAAGCGCGATTTTGTGAACCAGGTTCATGACCCTTTTACCCAGTTTTTGATTTTGAAATTCAGGAAAAATAATGAGTAAATGTACATGAAGTGCATTGCTGTAAGGCTTGAAGCATAGCATGCCAACTTTCGTGTGATTGAAATAAATCCAATGAAACCAATGAGGCTCATAATCATTTTTCAAACGATTGACCTGAAACTCATCACACCAACCAAATACGGCATCAACATGAGAATAAATTCCTTGTTTAACAACAGAAAATAGACTTTCAAACTCATTACTTTCTATTTGTATTAGTTGAATCTCCATATAAATCGACCAACCTTTACTAGACAATTTATTACCGATAATTCCCCAGATTTTCGCAAATCAGAGGTGGCATATTAGCAGCAGCTACAACACTAATTTCTCAGTTTTCTATAATCTTATAGATAATTAAATTTAAAGGGCAGAGTAAAGCTATTTTAATTTTTCTCTGACCCTAATTATTACTAGCTGTCTTCTTTGCCACCAGAACTGCTGATATCTAAGCTCGGACTATTGTCGGAATTGGCAGTGGCGCTATTCTTTGGTGCGATTATAGATTTCAAAAATAAAAGCTCAAGCAACCTTGATCTAGATCCCGCTGAGGAGTGAATAATTGGAGATGATTTTATTTGAGAAATGGCAAAACCAAGCACAACCAAGGCCCCAAAGAAAGGCACTACAATTACAAATAATGCTTGAACAGCCAACTGAAATGGCTCGAACATATCGGTTTTAACGGCATAATAAATGGCCATAGTATCTAGGTATACCAACAAAAGTACTAAAACTAAAATTACGTAGAATTGGTTCATTTAATTCACCTAGCGTAAACGAACGATAACCGCGCTTTGTTAGGGCTTACCATGCCGATATTTCCTGAAAACTTGGTTGCAAGACCTTGAAGCTATCTGATGCATTTGCTTCCCATGGCCAGATGCCATCGACAGTGGGAAAGACTAGCTGCAGCGCAGGGTAAGTAGTTCCCTCATATAACCAATTGCAAGAAAGCATAAATTCTTCTTTAAATCTATTTGCTACGGGTTTAAAGCAAACTTCAAATCCATCGAGAAACCCTTCATAAAAACCTTCTTCCGTAAAAACTTCACCTTCTTGGGTACGGCGATTATATTCATTTGCTATCCAAGAAGATAATTCACTTTTTAGTCCAAGAATGATCACTTCTGGGTGACCTTCCTGCCTATTGATACCGGTGGTGTATGTGAAATTAGGATCTTCTTCTTTGGGGTCAAACACAGAGGTGACATGGCAACCGTATTTTTCAATGTCTTCAATAATCTTAATTTCTGCTTGATTCATAAAACTTCCTTTGAGTCCAAACGCCTCAAGAAGGGGCGCTCGCAGTTTGCGTGTTCCTCTGGCTGGCTTTGTTATGCGCCCGCTCTATATTCACTTTCTTTCGTTAATCTGCAATTCGCCTTCGGCTATAGATAACTTAAGCTTTAAAGGCTGCTCCTTACCAAAGGAAATGAGAGACTGACTGAGTTTCTCTCTATCTTTAGCGGATACTTGAAATTCTTCTAGATAATACATATAACCCACCAAATCTTCTTTGGTGAGTTGTTTGCTATCAATTAGAGCAACTACCTTATAATTCAACAGCCCTTTGACATCTATTGGCGCATGACCAATAAATGGAGATAGAGATCTGATTTCTTCTTCAGAAGGGATTGAGCTAAACTTCTCTTGATATATAGCTATATGGTAAACGTCTCTATTGAAATCGAGTAAACGAAATACAGAAATCTCATCACTATCTTTTGAAACTCCCGCATAATATCCTCCCCATGCGACGTCAAAATCTAAGTATTCATTCACCTTCTTATCTTCTCCGTAAGCAAGTGTAAATTGCATTAAAAGAAACAGTATCCAAAATTTATTTAGCATAATCATCCATCTAATATTCGCATAACGCCTTGCTAAGGGACAGCCGAAACGCAGTGTAGGTTGTCCCGCGGAGGCCGCGCCTTTTGCGGCCGGAGTGAACTTGAGCAACTTGTTATAAGCCATTCGGTTCGCTTTGCTCCGTAACTAGTTTAAATAGCTTTTCAATTGTGGGCTGGCTACTTTTATCCTTGGGCTCAATTGACACCCCATTTGGAAAATCATTGTATACGAAGTTTAGAATTACGCCCTCGTATTCAATTTCCCAAAGGTGCATATCAGGGCCTTCGATTTTCCTTGCTACTTTAGCGCCTATTTGCTCAGTATACTTCTTTGCAAACGGAGGAAACGTTTCCCAATTTCCTTCTTCCGTAAGCTCAATGCTTTCGCAGCCGGAAGCCATTTTCTGCTTTTTTGGGTTAGCGAATGTAATCATAATTGATGCTTATAACGCTAAGCCGCGCCGCGTTTGTGTCCCAGCATGGCACGAAGTGACATGCGTATTAAGTGCCTTGTTAGGTGCCATAACCATAACTTTAAACTACCTTTGACCAAACATTGGGCCAACGTACGGACTTTTCTGAAGCTGAAAGCTTTTTAGGGCTGACCGTTACCGAAGGCTTGAGTTGGAAGCGTCGTGCAAAAAGCCGTTTGGATACTGCGCCTCTAACTACTCCATTTTTCTCATTTGTAACTGCAACAACATCATGGCAGTTGTCGCATTCCCAAAAAGTCGCTTGGCCTGAGCCTTGTTTAAGTTGGTTCATTGTTTCTTTAGGCGAAAAAGAAATAGTGCCGTTTACATCCGAAAGGTAAGCAAGACCGCGTGAAATGCAAAAATCGCAGTCACATTCACGTGCCTGATACTCTTCTATTGGCGAAGGAAAATTGGCGACAACTGTGATCTTTCCACAAGAGCATGATGTTGAATAACTCATTACATCCTTTCCTTTTCCAAAGCACCTAACATTTTTAATAGTGCGCATGCGCGTTTAGACAATTCCAAAATTTCGCCAATACCTTTTTATAAGCAATTGAAAAATAATGCTTTTATAAAGCTATTCAGAAAATCCAAATCTAGAAAAACGAGCATGCGCGTTATTTCATCTTTCTTTTAGGTAAGCACTGCCTGTTATTTTTACTGCGAATATTGTTATCCATTGATACTAAAACGCTTTTTCATTTCTTGCCAGTACAAACGCGCAATACTGTGATTATTTTTTAGGCAAATCGAGCGAATCATTAGCAATCTCAAAAATAAACTGTATGGATGTGCTGGTTTTTGGTGATTCTTTACAGGGTATGTCTGATGGTTTTGTACTGGTCAGCTCTATAAATTGTTGATGACGAGTTCGCTTGAAGTTGCTCGATTAATCCCATCCTAACCTCCTGAAAAACTCTCTTTTAAAGGGTAATGAGAAGGAATGAAATAACCGCATTTTTAATAAGTTGCCCCAATTGCTTTTATGTTTTCAACAATATAATGAGGTTCACATAGAGAGTCAGCTCAAAGCAACAATGGGGTACATAATGGATAAGCTCGTAGACAAAATTACGGAATTGGATGGCTTTTTTGATGAGTTAAGTGATCAGGATAAAACGACATTAAATAAGCAAATCAATTCAATCAAAACGAAATTAGCAAATGTCGCTAGGGAATACGATAGTGTCGCTTCAAAAAGTATAGATGTTAGTAATTTCGAGGAAGATGAAACTTTTATTAGCACAATCAATGCGATTGCCGGTCTGGAACGTCAGTTACAGGCATTAGACATTGTGCTGGCGAAATTAAGCAAAGAAAGTAGCACTATGCCCAAACAAGGTTTGAAAATTATCAGTGAACGCCTTCCTTCAGAGCGAGAAATGGCATTAATGAACTACCAAACAGCTGTATTGGGCTTGATTGATGATACCCGTTGTATCTTGGGTAATAAAATTGTGAAAGGGGTATAGTGCTATGGTAACCAAAGCAGACAGATATAACTTAGCACTTAGTGATATTCAGTCATTGCGAAATATCATGCGGGATAATGATAACGCGGTAGTGGCATACCGATTGAGAGATAAGGGTAATCAGTTTGCTCAAAGAGTCGCTCAAAACGAAAGAAACCACATATCACCAGAAGGGCTGTTTTCTGATATCCAGTCCGCTTTGACAGGAGTGCAATCTTATTCTGATCCCACACTCATAAACAACGTGTACCTCAACCATAAAGCATTATTTGACGCTCTTTATGGAGGAGACTCTCAAAGTGCAGTCAGATTTTACTCTCGTTATAATGGGGCTCGAAAAGACGCTTTCAGACTCCTTTCAGTTTACGGTACGGCATTAGCGTCTGATGCCTTTCCTACTACTTATTTTCATAAAGACATCTTTGGGTTATTTCTACGACAAGCCAAAAATATGGTTCATGGTACAGGTGATCACTATAATACAGTAGGAATGTTTAATGAGGAGTACACTAAAAATAGAATATCCTCAACGGCATCAATAGTATTACGTCTGGCGTTTGGCAATGTAAATTATCCGTATAACATGATTTGGAACCCACGTTCATTAGTAAGCACACTGCAGCTCTCAGCTATGCATCATTCCGACCATATTAAGCAGCGATTTAGGGATGACGACGGCGTAAGTTTATACAATGGTTCTTCAGTTGCTTTTACTTTGCTGACTTTCTCTTATTTTATTGCTCGTAGAATGCTGGAAAACAATGAAAGCATACAAAGGGTAAATAATTGGTACTTTTATTGGAAAGTTGTAGGTTCTTGCCTTGGCCTGAGCAACGACCACATGCCAAGTAACCACGCTGAATCAATACAACTAATGAATGAATTTTTGCAGCACCAAGATACTTTGGTGGACATCGCAAATATGTACAACAGCATAGATGATGATCGAAACTATCATATGGATCAAAACAATGCTCGCACTTCATATTTAGCGTATTTAGACAACAATGGGTGTCGCTTTGGCACAAAAACCATGCATAACGGACATGCGGCTGACTTAGCAGGAATGCTGAGTGCTGTGTGGGGGATAGGTATTCATAGATCAACTGCATTAAGTTGGCTCAGATCTATGATAGTGGCTCGCTTGCCATCTCAGATAGGGCCTGTTGCCCATATGGCCGCAGTTGGAATAGTGGCTTATTTCGTGCAGCAACGTTTGAATACGACTGCTTAACAGGCTGATTTTTTGATCTAGCAAAAAGGGATCACATGAAGGCAAATGTCTGATGGCGCTGCGCTTATCAAACCTACATATCGCTGTTTAAGACGAGTAAATTTGAGGCTGCTGGACTGCCCCCACCCTAGCCCTCCCCTTGAAAGACATAAGGGGAGGGAACATGAGAGTTCGTCAGGTGTGAAACGCTTTTAAATGTAAAAAGAGGCAATTAGCTACTGGTGAAAATTCTCGACACGCTTTTAAATGCAGTGACGGAATGTGCGAAAGGACTCAAACGATTTTTTGCTTACTTTTAAACAGAGAGTTTTGTGGCGCTACTCTTAAATTCAAATAAGAAGTTACCCGCTTAGCCTTTCCCAGAATTAAAAAGCGGAAAAATGCTCCCCAAACAAAGCCAATGAAAAGCACATACCCAAACCTCAGGCACAATAAAATAAACTTGTTCCATAATAACCAAAATACAACTTTTACTGTAAACTAAAGTTGTATTTTAGAAGGCAAAGGGAAGAAACATAAGCGCTTTTTGGCTGGTACGCTTTTAAACGTAAAAAGAGGCAATGAGCCTGTCAGCAAAAAATGCTCGACACGTTCCTGAATGTGCGAAAGGATTAAAGCGACCTTTTGGTTACTTTTGTGGTGCTAGACAAAAGTTACCCGCCTAGCAGGGCGGAAAAAACCTCCCCAACCAAAGCCATTCAGAGGAAACAAAAATCACCTCGGGCAAAGATTATAAACCTCCCCAATCAAAGCCATTCAGAGGAAACAAAAATCACCTCGGGCAAAGATTATAAACCTCCCCAACCAAAGCCAATCAGAGGAAACAAAAATCACCTCGGGCAAAGATTAAAAAAACCTCCCCAACCAAAGCCATTCAGAGGAGCCCGAAAAAAATTCGGGAAAGAAATAGAAAAACCTCCCCAACCAAAGCCATTCAAAGGAAAAATGAGCTCCCTCGGGTTCAATTACCGCTTTTTAATCTTATAAGGTGAAGGATCCTGCGGATTCTTCTGCGTTTTAAACCGTCGATGTGACCAAAAATACTGATCAGGTTTGGTTTCGATTTGTTTCTCTATTAGCGAGTTAAGTAGGGTGGCGTCCGCCACGTCGTCTCCTGTTGGGTAGTCTTCGACTTCTTGTAATGACAGTAAGTAGCCATCTTTGGTGCGTCCGTAGTCGTACATTAATATGGTGGCACCGGTGGATTTCGCCAAGCGGCTGATGTGTGAGATGGTGGCGCATTCACGACCATAGAAGGGGGCAAAGACGGAGTTTTTACGTCCGTAATCCTGATCGACCGCGAACCAAACGGCTTTATTGTCTTTTAGTGAGCGAAATATCTCTTTGGTGTTTTTGCGCTCAATGGTTTTGCTGAATACGGCTTGGCGTTGGCGTTCCATCACCCAGTTCATCACACGATTTCTCTGCAGCTTGTAAATTGGGTGAACGTCGATGAAGCGCGCAATCTGAGTGCCGCACAGATCAATAGAGGAAAAGTGTGCGCCCACTATGATGCAGCCTTTGCCGTTTGCGACGGCTTTTTGAACCACGTCATGATCGTTAAAAGTGACTTTTTGTGCTGTCTTTTCAGGGCGGCGAAACCAAGCGGTGAACATTTCAAACACACCAATGGCCATGCTTTCAAAGTGTGCGCGAGCGAGTTTTTCTCTGTCCGATTCTGTCATATCGGGGAAGCAGATTTGCAGATTGGTGTGACAAATCTTTTTACGTCGACTGCTTAGGGCATAGTGAAGCTTGCCAAGTCCTGTACCTAAGGCTTTTTGAATGGTCCAAGGTAGGTGGCTGAGTAAATAAGCGATGCCCATGCCCAGCCAAGTCGGCCAATGTCGTGGCGCCATAAATTTGCTAATGTTTTGGTTTAATGTGGTCTTTTTAGCCATGATAACCTGCCAACAGCGCCGTCCATTGTTCGTCTGTTACTGTAAATTCTGGGTATTTCGTTGCTTCTTTGTCGAATGAGCGTTTTAGTCGGTCAAGATTATTTTGCATCCAGCTTGTGTCGCGCTTTCTTTGTTGGCATTTATCAAAGTCGATCAGCCATACTTTGCCGGTGTTATCTATCATGATGTTATGACAGTTTAGGTCTGAGTGGAAAATACCTGCTTGATGGAAGAGGGCAATGACACGGCCAATTTCGTTCCAGTTTAGTTGATCATTTTGTTGCTGTTTTATCAGCTCAAATAAATCCGTGGCCCCTTCTATAGTAGCAGTGAGCAATTCTGCTTGATAAAAGCCTTTGTTGATACGACACATACCAGCAATGGGTTGGGGTACAGGTAAACCCTGATTGCGCATGACTTCCAGTAAGCTTAGCTCTTGCCAAGGACGAGTGCGATGGATACCAGCAAACATAAAGTGACGCTTGCTCAGTTTGGCAATCAGGCCACCACGACGATAGCGCCGCAACACAAATTTACCGTATTGGCTGTCGATAAACCACACATCCCCACGGCCAGTTCCGGTTCCTTTGATTGCATTTTGTTGGTGCCAGAAATCGGTATTAAACCAGTCTTGTGTGATGGGCAGTTGGGCGGCGCTCTGCATGAGATATTGCTGAGCCTTCGTGTTAATCAGTCGTGGCATCTTGCTCGCTTAGTGTAATTCTTATGTTGTGTTCAGAAATTTGGACACTTTCCATTATGGCTATTCTATAATACTTGCCGACGTTAAGCAGCCCTAGAGGAAGAGATGCAGCAAGATAAAATTCAACACCTGGCCGTTGTCCGTTTGTCGGCGCTGGGTGACGTTTGTCATGCCATGGCCGTGGTGCAAGCCATTATGAAACAACAGCCTGACATGCAGGTAACTTGGATAACCTCACCCCTTGAAGCCAATCTGGTTCGCTTGCTGCCCGGCGTTGACGTTAAAGAGTACAATAAGAAAACTGGTTTTAAAGGCATTTGGGCCTTGCGCAAGCAGCTGGCTGGAAAAGAGTTTGATGCTTTATTGCATTTGCAATGGTCACTGCGTGCCAGCTTGTTGACCTTGGCGGTCAAAGCCAAACGACGCATTGGTTTTGCCTTATCTCATTCCCGTGAAAAACAGCATTGGTTTGTGAATGAATTGGCGCCTGAACCACAAGGTGAACATGTGTTGGATTCCTTTCTCTCGATCGCCAGTGTGTTAGGCGTGCGTGTCCCTAGTTTGCCTTGCGACTTGATCTTGCCCGATCATGATGTTGATTTGCCCGAGCACTATGTGGTGGTCAACCCTGCGGCCTCAAAAGCAGAACGAAATTGGACCTTTGAGGGTTATCAAGCCTTATTGCAGCATTTGTTAGCCAAGGGGAAGGTGCCTGTGTTGACTGGAGGGCCGGCTGATAATGAGCGGGAATTGGCTGAAGCATTGGTTGCGCAAACCTCTTCTGAGGTGATCAATTTGGTGGGGAAAACCCCATTGAATGTGATGCTGTCGGTATTGAAAGGAGCCCAGTTGGTGATCAGCCCGGATACCGGGCCTGCGCACATGGCGACCTTAGTGGGTACGCCTGTGTTGGGCTTATATGCTCATTCCAACCCACAACGCACTGGGCCATATCGTGATTTGGACAAGGTAATCAGTGTGTATGAAGAAGGCATCGCCAAAGAATACGCTAAACCTTTGGCGGAACTGCCTTGGTCGACTCGCGTGCATGACCCTGAGGCCATGCAGGCCATTCGCATCGACCGTGTTTTACAGCAGGTTGATTTGCTGATTTAACTCACTTAAATGAAAGAGAGTTAGTTTAACCCTTGCTCAGCCAATTTAAGGTCGAGGGTGGCTTTCAATAAGCGATACAACTGAATTGAGGCGTCAATTTCTTCTTTGCGATTGGTCAAGCTTTCGATATTGAGACCCAAGGGAACACCAAGTGGTAGGGCCACTTCAATGATTTGTTCTAAGGCACTACGGCAAATTTTAATGGATTCATCCAATGGGGTTGCCGAATCCAAAATACGGTGCTTGGTAGCCTCTGGAACCGAAATGCCAAGCCATTCCATGAATTCCAAGGTTTTGGCGCTGCCACAAGGGGTGAAGGTCAAAATAATGCGTTTCGGTGTGTTGCCTTGTTCTTTGCAAGTGCGCGCATAACGACTGATCAGGTCAGCAGTGGCTTGCGGATTGTAGACGGCTTGTGAAATGAAGAAGTCGCAACCGGCTGCGGATTTTTTGATGATGCGCAGGTGCTCGTCGCCTTTCTTAGCATGACGCTCTGCGATGGTCACACCGCCAAGGTTAAAGTCGTGTGTAGAGGCCGCTAGGGTTTTGTAAGCTTCAGGAAGTGGCAATTTGATGTCGCCATCAGAGGAAGGTGAGCCAACCAAGACCAGATCACGAATACCAAAGTCTTCCCATGCTTCGGTTAACCAGCCAGAAAAGGCTTCTGCGCTGCGAGATGATACAGATTTGTAAGTGACAACTGGCTTGTCAGACGCTAAGTGAAGGCGTTTTGACCAAGCGCGTGGGTCATGCGTTTCCATGAAAGGGAAAGGTCTTGGCTTATCGATGCGACTGGTTTCGTCCTGAATGTCATAGACAATCAAACCGTCCACATCAATGTCAGCTAAGCGATTTAGCAGTTTAGTGCTGATCTCTTGCAGTTGTTCTTCTTGTACAGAGGATTTTGGTGGTGTTGTACCGATAAAATAGACGCCTCTGTTTGCATCTTGAAATTTTCTTGCTAATTCCGATTTCATAATGTCACACTTTTATTTTATGGAGGCGATGTTAAGGCCCCAAATTTATTCAATAGGGCTATTCTATCAGTGAATGATTTTCACGGCTTTACTGTGAAGTTGAATATTATTGAAGTTAAAGTGAGATAGGCTAATTTGTTAGCTTATGAATAAAGGTATGGAATAAAGGTATGGCAGCTATGATCGACTTAAAGCACTTGCCAAGTAACAATGATTTACCTCCTGTAGACACCTGGAAGCCCGATTTTTGTGGTGACATGGACATGCTGATTAAAGCCAATGGGGATTGGATTCATGAAGGTGGCAAGATTCACCGTAGCGCTATGGTGAAACTCTTTAGCCGTATATTATGGCATGAAGACAATGAATACTTTCTGGTTACACCTGTCGAAAAAGTGCGTATTCGTGTGGAAGACGCGCCTTTTTTGGTGAATCGCTGGCGCACGGTAGAAACGCCGCAAGGGGCAGCGATTGAGTTCACCACCACGACCGACGATGTCATGGTGTTGGGCGTGGACACGGATCTCTTCATGGCGCCCTTTTATCAAAAAGAGCAGCATCAAGAAGAGCAGCTAGGAGGAGAACAACAAGAAGAAGGGCAACAAGGAGAAGGGCAACAAGGAGAAGGGCAACAAGGAGAAGAGCGACCTTACATTGACATGCGTTATGGTATGAAGGCATTAATTGCGCGCAACGTGTTTTATGCCCTCGCAGAACAATTGCAGCCAGTTGCTACTCAAGCAGGTTCGGGCCAAGGAATAATCAGTGCGGGTAAAAGCTATCTTTTGTTGAAAGAGGATTAAGGTATTTGCCTGAGGCTGAGTTATAATCTCGATGATGCGTTTTTGCAGTCTAATGAATTCATTCTGAGGTGTTTTTTTGTTATTCGAAGATTTTGGTTTTGATAATCGTATTATAAAGTCTATTGGTCATTTAGGGTTTGATGAGGCAACCGACATTCAAGCTCGAGCCATCCCCGAAGCCATGGCTGGCCGTGATTTATTGGCCTCTTCGAAAACAGGCTCAGGTAAAACATTAGCCTATTTGCTGCCCGCTCTGCATCGTGTCTATAAAAAACGTGCTTTATCGCGGCGTGACCCAAGGGTAGTGGTTTTGGTGCCGACACGGGAGTTAGCCAAGCAAGTGTTTGCCCAGCTGCGTTTGTTGTTGGCGGGCAGTCGTTTCACTTCGGTATTGATTCTTGGCGGTGAAAATTTTAATGATCAACATAAGTCATTACAGAAAGATCCGCATTTTATCGTTGCTACGCCAGGGCGTTTAGCGGATCATTTAAAACAACGTCACCTATACTTAGAAGGCTTGGAATTATTAATTCTCGACGAAGCTGACCGTATGTTGGATTTGGGGTTTGCCGATGCCATGCGTGCCATTAACGCCGCGGCGAATCACAGACAGCGCCAGACTTTGTTTTTCTCTGCTACCTTAGACAACACAGATGTGAATGAGATGGCAGCGGAGTTGCTCAAAGAGCCATCTCGTGTGGCCATAGGTCAAGGTTACGATGAGCATAAAGACATTCAGCAACACGTCTTGCTTTGTGATCATTTGGATCATAAACAAGCATTGTTGCAGCATATTTTAGCTGAGCAAACCATCAAACAAGCCATTATTTTTACCGCCACTAAAGCCGATTCGGTCCGTTTGGCGGACTTGGTTGCCAGTTGGGGAATGACCACCCAAGCCTTGAATGGTGACTTGTCGCAAGGGGCGCGCAACAAAGTGATGGAAAGTTTCGCCAAAGGCCAGTTTACTGTATTGATAAGTACCGATTTGGCGTCTCGTGGTTTAGACATTGCCAACGTCTCCCATGTTTTTAACTTCGACCTACCTAAACAAGCTGAAGAGTTTGTCCATCGTACTGGCCGAACTGGTCGTGCGGGTTTCAAAGGCGATGCTTATTCTCTGGTTGGCCCAAAAGACTGGTTAAGTTTTAAAGCCATAGAAAGTTTTTTGCAGCGCAAATTTGAACTGGAAACTGTGCCATCTTTGCCTGCCACTTTTAAAGGCTTGGCTCCTAAAAAGCCTAAAATTGCCAAGCCCGTCCCTAAAAAGCACAGTAAAGCGCCGCGTAAAGCCGCGCAGAAGAAACGCCATTCCTCGGCCAGATCGACTGCTTTTCATGACGGTCGTCAGGATGGTTTTGAAGCCTTTAAATTACCAGTAAAGCGCAGTAAGAAAACGGATTTGGGTGATGAGTAAATGCGAATTTATGGCATTTACTCATCTTTCAAAAAATCGCATGATATTGATCTGAGTGAGAACGATAGTCACGCTTAAGATTGGTTGTACGGAGATACGCTTATTAATCGTTTGCCCCCATTGAATTCATTAAGGTGTTTTGAGTCCGCTGCACGTCATGGCAGCTTTAATAAAGCGGCTCAGGAATTGTCGGTTACGCCTTCTGCGATTAGTCATCAGATAAAAGGATTAGAAAGTTTTCTGGGCATAGAATTATTCCGTCGCACTAAACGTAAAGTGGTGCTGACGGAAGCAGGGGAATCTTATCTAAAGCCCATTAAGGGTATTTTTGAACAGTTAGAAAGTGCCACATCTGAATTGATGAGCCAACAAAAAACAGGTTCATTACGATTGGCGGTGGCCCCCGCTTTTTTAACGCGTTGGTTAATGCCGCGTATGGAAAGCTTTCAGGAAAACTATCCAGACATTGAAATTGAAATCAATTCTCTTACAGGATTAGTGGATTTTTCTACCCATGACATCGATATGGCCGTCTACTTTGGTCGTGGTGATTGGGAAGGCATTGAGGCCCATTATTTGCGTCCTTCTCGACTGGCTCCGGTGTGTAATCCACGTTTAATTAAGCCTGATCGACCTATTAATAAACCTGAAGACATGCGTTTTTATCCATTGTTGCACGTTACTAAGCGTAAAGATGAATGGAATGATTGGCTGAAACAGCACGATCTTGATCCGAAGCAGTTTCGTCGTGGTTTGATGTTTTCCAGTGGTTCATTAACCGCCGGGGCTGCGGCGCAAGGCTTGGGTATCTCACTATCCGATCCGGAATTAGTCATGCCAGAAATTGTTGATGGCACCTTGCGGGTCTTGTTTGATCAACACTTGATTACCGACAAAGCCTTCTATCTGGTCTATGAGAAACGCCGCTCTGTCACACCAGCAATGCTGGCCTTTAAAGAATGGATTATTGAAAAAATGGTGGTTTATGATGAGGAATAAGGCTTCATCTAACTCCTTTACATTGTTGTTTATCTGAAAATGAGATGTTTTTATGAGTAATGAATTAGCGGTTAATGCTTACTTTGATGGCAAGGTAAAATCCATTGCCTTGGAAAATGCGGAAGGTGTGTCTACTGTTGGTGTGATGCAAATTGGTGAATATGAGTTTGGTACCAGTCAGCGTGAGTATATGACAGTGGTATCCGGTAGTTTAAAGGTTAAGCTGCCAGGCGAGTCTGAGTGGCAAGCTTTTGGTAAAAATCAAACCTTTATTGTGGAAGCCAATCAGAGCTTTGCTGTTCAGGTGGCAGAAGTCACCGCCTATCATTGCCGTTATGAGTAAATGGTCGTTATGAACAAATAGTTGTTAAGGAGACATCCTTAACGATGAGAAGATAATAAAAAAGCTGATTCTATATAGAATCAGCTTTTTTTGTTCAATCTTGATTTGCTTGCAGGTGTCAGTTGCCTGCCACCACGTTGATCATCAGCATGACGCGATCACCAGGTTGAACGTATTTTTGGCTGCTCACTTTGGGATTCCAATTTTGGATATCTCTTACGGATACTTTGAATTTATTGGCGACTTTTGCCAAAGAATCCCCCGAACGGATGGTGTAAACCACTTTTTTGATCACGCTACGCTGTGATGTCTTTGACTTTTTGGGTTCTAGCCAAACGACCAGCTTTTTACCTGGCATTAAAGGATCACCCAATCCCATGCCATTCCAGCGCGCCAGTGTTTTACTTGTGGTGCCGTATTTACGAGCAATTTGCCACAAGCTGTCACCAGGGCTTACGGTGTAATTCACTTTGATCTTGTTACGGTTTGGCGCTCGAGATTGTTTGGCTAACAATCTTTGGTGAGAGCTTAGGGTGTAACTGTCTATATCATTACCAGCCACGGGGATCATAAGCTCCTGACCCACGCGAATTAATGAAGAGGAAATCTTGTTCACACTTTGCAGGACTTTTACCGTGGTATTGTGCTGCTTCGCCACTAGTAATAGATTGTCGCCTGCTTTCACTGTGTAGCGAACCCAAGTGACTCTTTGCTTGTTGGGAATTTCCGCCAGCTTAGTGCGGAATTTTTTCGCCTTGCTAACGGGAATCAACAAACGGTGTGGGCCATCTGGAGAGGTTGCCCATTGGTTAAAGCCAGGGTTAAGCAGGTAAACTTCATCTATGCTAATGTCTGCCATTTCAGCGGCTTGCGCTAAATCCAACTGCCCACCAATGTTGACCACATCAAAGTAGGGCTTGTTTGGAATAAAATAGGTTTCGTAATTGTATTTTTCTGGGTTCTTGATGATTTTCGCTAATGCAATCAGCTTGGGCACGTAAGCACGAGTTTCACGAGGTAAATCCAGTGACCAGAAGTCTGTCGGCTTGCCTGCACGCTTGTTTTTACGAATGGCGCGCATCACGGTGCCTTCGCCCGAATTGTAAGAGGCCAGAGCATGCAACCAGTTGCCATCAAACATTTTGTGTAATCGGGTCAGATAAGCAATTGCCGCTTGTGTGGAGCCTAGGATGTCGCGACGACCATCGTACCACCAAGTTTGATCTAGACCATATATACGCCCCGTGGAGGGGATAAATTGCCAAGGACCTGAGGCGCGACCATGACTGTAGCCAAAAGGATCAAAGCCACTTTCGACAATCGGCAATAATGCTATTTCGGTTGGGATGCCGGCTTTTTCCAGCTCTTCCACTATGTAGAAAAGATAACGCTCGCCGCGTTTTGAGACTCGATCCAGATAACCTGGGTGTGAGCTATACCATCTCAGTTGAGAAGATAAACGTGGACGATCAATATCAAGATTTAATTGGTAACCAGCGCGAATGCGATCCCAGATATCTTCTGGGGGAGTCGGTTCAGCTTCAACGACTGCTGTGGTTTCGACTTCTTCAACGTCAACAATGTCGGCGTCATCAAGTTCAGCGATTTGTTCTGTTGTTGCATCCTCTGCGTCCACAGGTGGAACCGTATCTATTATGCCAATGTGTTCAGGATCAGCGTCAACAACTTGAACTTCTTCTAGGGCATCAATTGCCTCACTAGAAGTGTTGGTTGGCTCGACCTTTGACACTGTTTGACACGCACTTAGGAGTAGGCTTGTTAGACAAACCCATAAAAATTTATTTGTCATGAAGGGTCACAAAATTGAGTAAAGTTTGGACATTTTATCTAGCTGAATATTCAGGTCAACTAAAACTGTCTTTGGCGCGCCTTACTTGTCCAAAGGCATCACTAGGAAGATCGGCTATTGTTTCGCTAAGTTGCTGAGCAGCTTGGCTTTTTACGGATTCGATTTGAGAGCGTAAAAATGGGTTGGTTTTTTTCTCTAAGGCCAAATTGCTGGGTAAGGTTTCCTGGTCTTGTTGACGTAATGTTTGGCAGGTTAGATTGGCTTCCAAGAGACTTTCATTTTGTGGCTCAAGAGACAAGGCAAAACGATAATTGGCTAGGGTGTATTCGTGGGTACAATATATGAGTGTGTCGTCTGGTAGTTCGGCAATTTTATTCATGGCCGCTAACATTTGTGTGGCGGTGCCTTCCATTATACGACCACAACCACCACGGAACAAAGTATCGCCACTGAATAGAATCGGCTCTGGCTGATTGCTGAAATAACATAAATGATCCAGTGTGTGTCCAGGGGTTTCTAGCACACGAAACTGGCGATTGAATATGGTAACCTGATCATCTTCTTTGAGTGGTTGTGTGATTAAATGGGTGAGATGCGCTGGACCATAAACGGGACATTTAAAGCTATCTTTTAGTTCTGCTACTCCGCCCGTATGATCTTTGTGGTGATGGGTGATGATGATTCCGGCCAGAGTTTGGTTGTTTTTCTGACAATACTGTAAAACGACTTTGGCATCCCCCGGGTCAACGGCCCAAATTTGCGAGGTATCATTATCGCGCAATATCCAGATATAATTGTCCTGAAAGGCGGGAAGTGGAAAAATCGTCATAGGCTTTCTACTTTTATGTCAGAAGTCGAGGTAAATCATGGCGAAACAAACAGCTTCTGCCGTCATGATGCTGTTAAGAGATTTCATTGTATGTTGGATGATCAATCAAGACAATTTTTTCAAAACTGGTATCAAAGCCAGCTTGGCAAAGATGTTTTGCAACAAGAATTAGAACAGATTGATGCCGAGTTAGACCTTGCTATTGGTTATTATTTGGTGTGCCAATCGCCGCTAAAAAACTTTGATATCAAACACGACAGATTGCGTGAAAGTATCTTGGTTGCCCCGGTTCTAGACTTGGGTGCGGCAGACAATACTGTGGTTGCTAGAGCAGCGGAGTTACCTTTTGAGTCGGATGGTGTTGATGTGCATGTGTTTCATCACACCTTAGATGTCTCTACTTCTCCCCATGATGATTTGCGCGAGGCCGCTCGTACCTTGTTACCCAGTGGTAAACTGGTGATTGTGGGTTTTAACCCTTGGAGTTGGTGGGGCTTGCGGCGATTATTTTCGAAACGTAAAAAAGCGCCTTGGTGTGGTCGTTTTATCAGTCATCAAAGATTGGAAGACTGGTTAAAAGTCGCTGGATTGACCTTAGAAAATAAGCGTAGCCTGTATTTTCAAGCACCAGTGCAAAATCCAAAATGGCGAGGGAGACTCGGTTTTTTAAGTGCTGTCTTTGCCAAACTAAAATTGCCTTTTGGCGCGGTGTATGTATTGACCGCTACCAAACAGGTGAAGCGACATATTCCTTTAAAGCCTCGTTGGTCGAGAGCTCGGGTTCGAGTTCCTCCACTTACTAAGCCCACAGCGAAAGAGATGAAAGAGTGAAACAAGTAGTAATTTATACTGATGGTGCCTGTAAAGGAAACCCTGGCATTGGTGGCTGGGGAGCCTGGCTTACCTTTGGTGAGCATGAAAAACGTTTATGTGGCGGAGAACGAGAAACCACGAATAACCGTATGGAATTAATGGGGGCCATTGAAGGATTGGGGGCCTTAAAGGAGCCTTGTGAGGTGACACTTTATACGGATTCTTCGTACGTGCAAAAAGGCATTACTCAATGGTTGGCTGGCTGGAAAAAGAAAAACTGGCAAACGGCCTCAAAGCAGCCCGTAAAAAACAAAGATCTTTGGCAAGCACTGGATCAAGCTTGCTTAAAACATAAGGTGACATGGAAGTGGGTTAAGGGCCATGCAGGTATTGAAGGCAATGAAATTGCTGACCAATTAGCCAATCAGGGGATTGAACAGCTGAGGATGACATCATGAGACAAATTGTTCTTGATACCGAAACCACAGGCATTGATCCTAAACAGGGCCATCGTCTTATTGAGATTGGTTGTGTGGAAATGATGGGCCGCAAGCTCACCAAAAAACATTTCCATGTGTATATTAATCCTGATCGTGAAGTGGAAGAAGAAGCTTATCGGGTGCACGGTATTAGTGATGAGTTCTTGGCGGATAAGCCGAGATTCCACCAGGTTGCACAGGAATTTTTTGATTTTATTAAAGGCGCTGAATTGATCATTCATAATGCTCCTTTTGATATTGGCTTCATTGATCATGAATTTGCTTTGCTTGGTGCGGGCTTTCCGAAAGTGGCTGAGGTTTGCCAGATCTTTGACAGTTTGGTTTATGCACGGAAAAAACATCCGGGTCAGAAAAACAATCTGGATGCTTTGTGTAAGCGTTATGGCATAGACAACTCCCATCGAGAACTGCACGGCGCCTTACTTGATTCGGAGATACTGGCAGACGTTTATCTGTTAATGACAGGTGGTCAGACCAGTCTGGGGTTGGCAACTTCTGCGGATTCTCAAGGAGAAGAAGGAGACGTGGAAGCCATTCGTCGCTTATCAGCAGATCGTCCGGCATTGAAGGTATTGCGTGCGAATGATACTGAGCTGCAAGCCCATGAAGAAAGATTGGACCTGATTGAAAAAAAAGCGGGTCAGGCGTTGTGGCGAGTCAATCAATAGCCCTGTGATGAAATAAAAAATGCCCGCTTACCTAAGGCCTAAGGTAAGCGGGCATTTTTGTTTTTGCTGGTGTCAGATCAGACTAGAGCAAGTAGCTTACGCAGAGACCGCCCACTAGACTTAGGACAATGGTGTAGGGCAGTGCCATCCAAACCATTTTGCCGTAGGAAAGACGCAATAATGGTGCGATTGCTGAAGTCAGCAAGAATAGGAAAGCGGCTTGTCCGTTTGGCGTGGCAACACTGGGTAAATTGGTTCCTGTGTTAATGGCAACAGCCAAGGTGTTGAAGTGCTCACGACTAATTAATCCGCTGTCTAAAGCATCCTTCACTTCGCCAATGTAAACGGTTGCAACAAACACGTTATCACTGATGGCCGACAGTAATCCGTTGGCAACAAAGAACATGATAGGTTGTGTTTCGCTTGGAAGGTTCAGTACCACGTCAATGATAGGTTGGAACAAATGCTGCTCATGTATCACGGATACTATGGTAAAGAAGACCACCAAAAGTGCAGTGAAAGGCAGAGCTTCCTTAAAAGCATTACCAATTTGATGCTCTTCTGTAATTCCGTTAAACGCGGTTAATAACACTATGATCATTAGGCCAACGAGACCGACTTCGGCAATGTGAAAAGCCAGAGATAAAATCAAAATGATGGCAACTATGCCTTGGATGGTGAGTTGAGCTTTATGACGAGGTGTGCTTTTTTTAGATTCTTCTTTTTCAAAGTTTTTCAGAATATTGCGTACGTTCTCTGGTAGATGGGCACCATAGTCAAACCACTTGGTTTTTTCTAATACCACCACTGTGAGTAAGCCACAGGCCAGAACAGGCATGGAAATAGGTGCGACACGCATAAAAAACTCTAAAAAATCCCAGCCAGCGGTTTTAGCGATAAGTAGGTTTTGTGGCTCACCTACTAGGGTAGACACTCCTCCTAATGCCGTACCTATTGCACCGTGCATCAATAAACTACGCAAAAAAGAGCGGAATTCCGCTAGATCTTTTTGATTCACGGGTAACACTTTGTCGTCGCTATTGGGGTTGTGTTTGCCACTATTGGTTTGGTCTGAAGCGACCTTATGGTAGACAGAGTAAAAACCGACGCTGACGCTGATCAATACCGCTGTCACGGTTAAAGCATCGAGGAAAGCGGACATGACAGCAGCCGCGAAACTGAATACCAAAGAAATAATGACTTTTGAGCGAATTTTTACCAAGAGTTTATTAAAAATGAACAATAGCATGCCTTGCATGAAATAAATGCCGGCCACCATAAACATCAATAACAAGATGACATCAAAGTTTTTAATGACTTCGTGATACACACCATCACTGTTGGTCAAGCCGAGTAATACGGCTTCTAAAGCAATCAGACCACCCGGTTGTAATGGATAACATTTTAATGCCATAGCCAGGGTGAAGATAAATTCTATGATGAGCAACCAGCCTGTGATGAAAGGCCCTAATGTCACCACAGCAATGGGATTAAGAATTAAAAAGGCGATCACCATTTGTTTGTACCAAAGAGGCGAACTGCCTAGGAAATTATTACCCAGTGCATGGGAAATAGAGGTTTTCATTAAGAGCTCCTTAAACGTAACTTGTGTGCAAGTTTTTTGCTTATTTTTAGATGCGCTGAATAATAAGGGATAAACAAGTTGGTATCTACGGTGATAATGCATAAAAAGCATTGTTATTTGCGTTTGATGCCCCATTATTACAAAGACTTATCGTTTATAGAGGAAGATAACGTTGGAATTTCTAACTGACTATGCGGGTTTTTTATTAAAGTTGGTGAGTGTTGCCTTAGTCATTGGCGTGCTATTGGCGGTTGTGGCAAGTGGCAAGCGTAAGACACAGCCGGGCAGTTTGTCCGTCACTAAGTTGAATGAAAACTACGATTCCATGAAAGAAGAACTGGATCGTAAGTTGTTAGACAAAAAGGCCTTAAAAAATCAATTAAAGGAAAAAAAGAAGCAGGCTAAGCTGGAAAAGAAAAGTCATAAAAAAGACAGCAAAGAAGAACCAGCAGCTGAGAAAAAACGTCTTTACGTGTTGAACTTTGATGGTGATATTAAGGCATCTGCCGTATCGGCCATGCGTGAAGAAATTACCGCCGTATTAAGCGTAGCAACACCACAAGACGAAGTGGTGGTGCGTTTGGAAAGTGGCGGCGGCATGGTGCACAGCTATGGTTTGGCCGCGTCACAATTACAGCGTATTCGAGAAGCGGGTATTCCTTTAACCATTTGTGTAGACAAGGTGGCAGCCAGTGGCGGTTACATGATGGCTTGTGTAGCGGATAAAATCATTGCCGCTCCGTTTGCCATTTTGGGTTCAATTGGTGTGGTGGCGCAGGTGCCTAATCTTCATCGATTATTGGATAAAAGCTTGATTGATGTGGAACTGCACACGGCGGGTAAATATAAGCGTACCTTGACCATGTTGGGGAAAAATACCGATGAAGGCCGTGAAAAGTTTAAGCAAGATTTAGAAGATACACATGGCTTGTTCAAGCGTTTTGTTTCTGAACAAAGACCTCAGTTGGCCATTGAAGAGATAGCGACTGGTGATACTTGGTATGGCAGCGAAGCATTGGAGAATCAGTTGGTTGATGCGGTAATGACCAGTGATGCTTATTTGGTGTCCCATTACAAAGATGCAGAAGTGGTGCAAATTGAATACAAACAACCAAAAAGTATGGCGGAGCGTTTAGGGTTTTCCGTGTTATCTGCTATTGAGCAAAAAGCCGTGACTTGGCTAGGGAAATTGACTCAAACACGTGGTTATTGAGTTTGGCGTTAAGTTCGCTTAATGGATAAATAAAATAGGGCGCTCAAGTTTATCTTGAGACGCCCTTTTTTATTATTGATTGATGATGGGTGTAATTTTTAACGGCGCAATAATGGCTTGCGGCGTATCCAGTTTGTTGGTGCTGTTTAGCTCATCAAAGTTAAGGCTTTGTCCCGTTTCCAGTTCGTTGGTGCTGTTTAGCTCATCAAAGTTAAGGCTTTGTCCCGTTTCTGGGGAAATGGTTTGTAGCGTAATTTTTTCCACCGCTTCTTCAAGGTTCAATGGCTGAAAAAACAAGAGCGTACCTATGGTTGGATGGTCTAGATAGTTTAGTTTTTTGCTGGCGGTTTTATTATGCATGTTGAGCTTCAACACCAATGCAGGCTCAAAGGCTTTTAAGTCTTGGTGCTCCGTCGTGTTGTCTGCTGCACTAGAGAAAAATGATGGACTTGTTGTGTCTGTGGCAAAAAAACTCTTGTCTGGTTGCGTAAAACTGTCGAACAAGAAGTGCTCGTAATGAATGTCGGACTCCAAGTAACGACCAAGTTTGATTTGAATATCGGCTGTTAATTCAGGATAGCCATCTTTGACTTCCTCACTGTAAAAAGTTTTTTCAATCACATCACCAGGACGTTTAAATATCAAGGTCCATTGCTGGTTCGATAAGATGCGAACTTGTTTGCCCAGTTTCTCTGCAATATTGGCAAAAGGTTCCGCTAAGCCTTCTGGTGCAATCTTGGTCAACTCTAATTCATCTTGATTGACTTGTTCATCGTCAATTTGCTCGTCAGGGGTGGCATCAGTGAAACGCAGCAAGCCTTCCGTGGTTAGGATATTTTTGTAATCAATTTGTTCGCTGGTTTTGTCTTCAGGCCAGATGAAGGTCACTAGATAAGCTTCATAGGCTCTTGCCGTATCTGGATCGATGGGTTCATCAAGAGCGTAGCTACGACCGCTGATGGAAAGCAAGGCTAACAGGATTAGGGTTAATTTTTTCAATGTAATAATTCCAACGTTTTGGTGGTCTGTTGGAAGCGGTCTTCAGCACTGATCATTGGCACTAAGAATTTCAAAGTGTCTGAGCCAGCCAGTTTGTAGTGATCTGGCTTTTTCTGAATCAGGCTGATCAGCTTCATAGGATCAACAGGCGTTTTACTATTGAAGAAGATTTTACCTTCTTTTGCGTTCGCTTCAATTTTATTAATGCCAAGCTGTTCAGCTTTGAGTTTAATTTCGGTTTGTCTAAACAGATTTTTCGTAGCATCAGGCAATAAACCAAAGCGGTCAATCATTTCAACTTGCAGATCTTTAAGTTCTTCGCTGCTGCTGGCGCTGGCAATGCGTTTGTATAAAATGAGACGCGAATGCACATCGCCAAGGTAGTCTTCAGGAATCAGCGCTGGAACGCGCAAATTAATATCGGTTTGTGCCGGTGTGGCAATGTCGACATCCGGTGACTCACCATTTTTTAAGGATTTTACTGCTCTATCTAACATTTCCATGAAAAGTGAGAAGCCAACATGTTCAATGTGGCCGCTTTGACCCTCACCCAGTAATTCTCCTGTACCACGGATTTCTAAATCATGGGTAGCAAGGGTAAAGCCAGCACCAAGGGTATCGGCCAAACTGATGGCTTCAAGGCGTTTTTCGGCATCGGATGTGATGTTACGATCGTTTGGTGTTAACAAATAAGCGTAAGCTTGGTGATGAGAGCGGCCAACCCGGCCTCGTAATTGATGTAATTGAGCTAAACCAAATTTATCGGCTCTTTCAATGATGATGGTGTTAGCGTTAGGAATATCGATACCCGTCTCGATAATAGTAGAGCAGACGAGCACATTGGCGCGTTTATGGTAAAAGTCTGACATGACTTGTTCCAGTTCACGCTCACGCATTTGACCATGGCCGACAATAACGCGGGCTTCTGGAATTAAGGTTTCTAATTCTTCTGCTGTTTTTTGAATGGTTTGTACTTCGTTGTGCAGATAATAGACTTGGCCACCCCGATGTAGCTCGCGCAAAATAGCTTCTTTGATTTGATGCTCGTCTTTTTGCTTAACAAAGGTTTTCACCGATAAACGTTTTGCGGGTGGTGTGGCAATAATGGACAAGTCGCGAATGCCAGATAAAGACATATTGAGCGTTCTTGGGATCGGCGTAGCGGTAAGGGTCAAAATGTCGACTTCGGAGCGCAAGGCTTTAAATTGCTCTTTTTGTTTGACGCCGAACCTGTGCTCTTCATCGATAATGACCAGCCCTAAATTGGCAAATTTAATATCACCTTGAATGAGTTTGTGGGTGCCAACCACTATGTCGGCTTTGCCCGATTCGAGGCGATCAATTGCGACTGTGGTTTGTTTGCCTGAGCGAAAGCGGGATAATAATTCCACTTCAACTGGCCAATCAGCAAATCGATCACAGAAATTTTCGAAATGCTGTTGGGCAAGTAGCGTCGTTGGCACTAAAACCGCGACTTGCTTGCCATCTTGCACCGCTAGGAAAGCCGCGCGCATGGCTACTTCGGTTTTGCCAAAGCCAACATCACCACACACTAAGCGATCCATGGTTTTTTTAGCGGCCATATCCTGAATGACGGCGTCGATGGCCATTTGTTGGTCTGGGGTTTCCTCAAACGGGAAACCGGCTGCAAAGACTTCATACTGGTCGTCGGGTTTAGCAAAGTTATGACCTACTTTGGCTTCACGCTTAGCATAAATTTCCAACAGCTCTGCCGCTGTGTCACGGGCTTTTTCAGCGGCTTTTTGTTTGGCTATGCTCCATTTGTCGGTACCGAGCTTGTGCAGTGGGGCGGTTTCTTCATCGGCTCCAGTGTAGCGTGAGATAAGTTGCAACGAAGAAACAGGCACGTAAAGCTTAGCGTCATTGGCGTAGCCTAATGTCAGCAATTCGGTCTCTTGACCATCGATTTCCAGATTGGTCAGACCTAAATAACGTCCTACCCCATGATCAATGTGCACCACAGGTGCGTTAAGGCGCAGTTCAGTAAGGTTGCGAATAATGGCATCTTCACTGATGTTTTGTTGTCTGTTGCGGCGTCTATGTTGTGACACACGCTCGCCCAGAATGTCACTTTCTGGAATCAGAGTAATGTCATCTTGGATGGTAAAGCCACGACCAATTAATCCTTCGGTAATCGCTAAAGTGTGGGATGAATTGGTAAAGTCCGCCCAATCTTTAACCTGCTTGGGCTGGATGTTGTGCTTTTTCAGCAATTCTAATAAAGCTTCGCGACGTCCTGCGGATTCGGCCAAAATTAAAACACGATGATGAGTCTGATCAAGGAAGCTAGACAGTTTTGTCAATGGGGATTCGGCTTTGGAGTCTATTTTGACGTCCACTGGTCCCTTATAAAGAGGGTGCTCGCCTTCGGCCGAAAAAATAACATTGGTAAATTGATTGAGTTCGGCGAATAACTCTTCTTCTGTTAAACAGATTTCCTCTGGTTTGAGAATGGGGCGTTCAATGTTGTAGCTCAACGATTCGTAACGGCTGCGGTAATCTAATTGAACACTTGCCAATTGTTCATTAAATACATGATTGCGAATGATTAGAGTGTCTTCACTTAAATAGTGAAATAGGTGTGAAGTTTGATCAAAAAACAAGGGTAAGTAGTATTCGATGCCGGCTGGCATGATGCCACTGGAAATGTCCTGATAGATAGGGCTGGATAAAGGATCCGTTTCAAAGCGCTCTCGAAAGGCTTGGCGAAAGCGTTGGATGCTTTGGCTGGTAGTAGGAAATTCTTTCGCTGGCAACATGTTTACTTCAGAGACTTTGCTGATGCTGCGCTGGGTTTCTGGGTCAAACCAGCGAATGGAGTCAATTTCGTCATCGAACCAATCAATACGAATGGGCTGACGTGCCCCTGTTGGATAGATGTCCATCAGGGCGCCGCGAACAGCAAATTCCCCATGTTCATGAACATTGTCTACATTTAAATAGCCTGCTTTGCTTAATTTATCGGCCAAATTTTGTAAGGCGAGTTGTTGACCTTCTTTAAGATGAAAACGTTCGCTGTCCAAATGTTGCTGTGGGCATAAGCGCGTTAGACAGGAAGCCACTGTGGTCAAGATAATAAGCTGCTGACTTTCGGTGATTTTAGCGAGTGTTTCAAGGCGCTGAGAAATAATGTCTTGATGAGGTGAAAAGCCATCGTATGGTAGGGTTTCCCAATCGCTAAAACGTAACACCTGTTGTTGTTCTGGTTTGAGGAAGTGAATTTCGTCTTCCAGCTCATTCAGTTCAGCAACGGTATTAACGATATAAAGAATGGGCTTAGTGTATTGTGAAGAAAGCGCCAGTAATTGCAGAGCTTTACGGCTGCCGTCCAAGCCTTCGAGATGATTTTTAAAGCCGGGCTTGAATGTTATGGACGTGTCTTGTGTCATCTTGATTTTATTGATCTCGTGTCGCGGATAGGGTTAAGGAGACGGAGTCGGCAAAGCGTAATGCGTGAGGTTTGGCAACATTGACTTTGGCAAAGGTAACGCCGGGTGCCATGCAAATTTCCAGCAGTTCTGCCGTCAGTTTTTCAAGCAATAAAAAGCGGTTGTTCTCAGTGTGAGCAATCATTTTCTTGCAAATGGTGCGGTAATTGACGGCATTGTCGACGTCATCCGTATTATAAGCTTGGTCGGCTGGGTAGTGGATCCAAGCATTAATGACCACATCTTGTTTGTTGGCTTTTTCTGAATCATTGAATCCAATAAAAGTGCGTAGGCGTAAGTTTTCAATATGAATCTGAGCATCAGGTTTGATCATAGTCTTTGCTTCCGTGTTAGGTTGGCCCACTTAAAAAAGGGGATATTGTGGCGTTTTCGTTCTGCTATATCAACACAAGGTAAGTGTATCCGCCTCGAGTTTGTTTATTCAGTAACGGGCAATGGCAATGCATATACTGAACAAATAGCATTTTTGGATTGCTCTGGGTTATTTCTAAAATAAAGCAAAATAGTATTTTGTCGTGATTAATCGACAAATGCCCATTTTTTCTGTACGGAATTTAAACGAATAGGGAAAAACTCGTAGTTTTCGATCAAACTTGCTGCTTAAAGGCGGTTTGATACGCTGGTCAATGCCGACAATGATCATTATAATACGTCGGTTTTTAGGTGAAGTGAGTGTGTGTTTTTTAGTCTATCTTTACAATAGCTAAGCGCTTTTACATGTTTTCCCGGAGGGGGGTAGGAGCATGACGCATAACGCTTTTGTGTTCAATTTATTGTTGGGCAGAACATATGTATAAAATTACAAAAGGCCTTGATCTTCCGATCTCAGGTGCTCCCAAGCAAGTGATTGAGAGTACTCTGGCAGCGAAAAAAGTTGCTTTGATCGGTCCTGACTACCATGGTATGAAACCGACCATGTTGGTTAAGGAAGGAGATAAGGTAAAGAAAGGGCAAGTTATCTTTACGGATAAAAAAACGGAAGGTGTAAAGTATACTGCCCCAGCCTCTGGTACGATTGCTGCGGTTAACCGTGGTGAGCGTCGTGTATTCCAATCTATCGTGATTGACGTAGAAGGTGACGAATCCGAAACCTTTGCGGCTTACTCAGGATCAGAGTTGAAATCCCTAGAGCGTAGTAAAGTTGTTGAGAATCTTGTTGAATCAGGATTGTGGACAGCATTGCGAACTCGTCCTTTCTCGAAAGTTCCTGGCATTGATACTGTGCCAAACTCCATTTTTGTGACGGCAATGGATACCAATCCGTTGGCGGCGGATCCTGAAGTTGTTTTGGCGGATCAAGCAGAAGCCTTTGCTGATGGTTTGACGGTTTTAACGCGTCTTACAGAAGGCAAGGTGTTTGTATGTAAAGCCCCTGGTGCGAAAGTACCAACCACCTCTGATGTCGTTGTAGAAGAGTTTGCCGGTGTGCATCCGGCGGGTCTTGCTGGTACGCACATTCATTTCCTTGACCCAGTGAGTGATAAGAAAACAGTTTGGTCTATCAACTATCAAGACGTCATTGCCATTGGTAAATTGTTTGTTACTGGTGAGCTAAATCTAGAGCGTGTTGTGTCACTGGCAGGACCTCAAGTAAATAATCCTCGTTTGATTCGTACCCAGTTGGGTGCCAGCCTTGAGGAATTGGTTGCAGGTGAACTGGTCGACGATGAGAACCGTATAGTATCTGGTTCTGTTTTGTCTGGTCGCAAGGCTTTCGGTCCTTTCGCTTTCTTAGGTCGTTACCATAGTCAAGTCTCTGTGTTGCGTGAAGGTCGTGAGCGTCAAATGATGCATTACCTCCGTGCTGGTGTAGAGAAACACTCATTAATGAACGTGTTTATCTCTAAACTGACAGGTAAAAAGTCGTTTGATATGTCGACTACGACAAATGGTAGTGATCGTACTATGTTGCCACTTGGTAACTTTGAGCGCTTAATCCCTATGGACATTTTGCCAACTCAATTGCTGCGCGCTTTGGTGGTGAATGACACAGAGCAGGCTCAAAAGCTGGGTGCGCTTGAGTTAGATGATGAAGATTTGGCGTTATGTACTTACAGTTGTTCTGGTAAGTTCGAGTACGGCCCAATTCTTCGTGATTGCCTAACTCTAATAGAGAAAGAGGGTTAATTCATGGGACTTAGAAAAGTACTTGATAAAATGGAGCCTGAATTTCATTCAGGTGGTAAATTCGAAAAATGGTACGCGCTTTACGAAGCGGTCGATACTATTTTCTACCGTCCAAGCTCCGTAACGAAAAATGGTTCCCATGTTCGTGATGCGGTTGATATGAAACGTATCATGATACTTGTTTGGATGTGTACTTTCCCAGCGATGTTCTTTGGTATGTATAACATTGGCTTTCAGGCCAATACCGCCATGGAAGCAATGGGTGTGACGGCTGCCGATACATGGCGTTTTGCGGTGATTGGTGGTCTAACAAATTATGACCCAAGCAGCATTTGGGACAACATGATCTACGGTGCGATGCATTTCTTGCCTGTTTATCTTGTTACCTTTGTTGTGGGTGGTTTCTGGGAAGTATTGTTTGCGGCTGTGCGTAAGCACGAAGTAAATGAAGGCTTCTTTGTTACTTCTATCCTGTTCTCTCTTTCTCTGCCTGCTACGATTCCATTGTGGCAAGTGGCTTTGGGTATCACGTTTGGTGTGGTACTGGCGAAAGAAGTGTTCGGTGGTACTGGTAAGAACTTCTTGAACCCAGCACTTGCTGGTCGTGCCTTCTTGTTCTTTGCTTATCCTGCATCTATGTCGGGTGATGCGGTATGGACAGCGGTTGATGGTTTCTCTGGTGCGACAGCGCTAAGTCAACTAGCCGCAAGTGGTGTGCCTGGTGTTACCGTTGCTTGGTCTGATGCTTTCTTTGGCTTCATTCAAGGTTCAATGGGTGAAACCTCTACTTTGGCTATCTTGATTGGCGGTGGTGCTTTATTGATCATGCGTATTGCAGCATGGCGTATTGTCGCTGGTGTCATGTTGGGTATGATAGGTATGTCATTGTTGTTCAACCTAATCGGTTCTGACACTAATCCAATGTTTGCGACACCTTGGTACTGGCATTTGGTATTGGGTGGTTTTGCGTTTGGTATGATGTATATGGCAACTGACCCAGTGTCCGCTTCAATGACGAACCGTGGTAAATGGTTCTACGGTGCACTAATTGGTCTGATGGTTGTGTTGATTCGTGTTGTTAACCCAGCTTACCCAGAAGGTATGATGTTGGCAATCTTGTTCGCAAACTTGTTTGCACCATTCATTGACCACTTTGTTGTTCAAGCGAACATTAAACGGAGGATTGCACGCAATGGCTAGCAGTAACGATAGCATCAAAAAGACCATTATAGTCGCGTTTTCTTTGTGTCTAGTATGTTCTATTTTTGTCGCAGCAGCGGCAGTAGGTTTGAAGCCTATTCAGAATGCTAACAAAGACGAAGACCGTAAACGTAATATTCTATCTGCCGCTGGCATGCTAGAGGAAGGTAAGTCTGTCGACGAAATCTTTAAGTCTGTAGAAGCTCGTATTGTTGACTTGCAGACAGGTGAATTCGCTACGCAAGCGGAATTAAAAGAGGTGGGTATTAATCCTGCAACTTTTGACCAAAAAGCGGCGTCTAAAGACCCTAGTTTGTCGATCACCCTATCAGGTGAAAATGATCCTGCTGGCATCAAGCGTCGTTCAAATTACGCATCTGTATACCTAGTTATGTCAGGTGACGAGATTGAACGTATTGTCTTGCCTGTTCATGGTTACGGACTGTGGTCAACCATGTATGGTTTCATGGCGTTGGAGAACGACTTCAATACTGTTATCGGTTTTGGTTTTTATGACCAAGCAGAAACACCTGGATTAGGTGGTGAAGTTGATAACCCTAACTGGAAAGCGCTTTGGAAAGGCAAAGAAGTTTACAACGAAGAAGGTCAAGCGGTTATTGCCCTTGCTAAAGGCGGTGTAGACAGCTCTGATCCAAATGCCTCTCACAAGGTGGACGGCCTATCTGGTGCTACATTGACCAGTCGTGGTGTGACTCACCTTGTTCAATACTGGTTGGGTGAAGAAGGCTTTGGTCCTTTCTTGTCTCATCTTCGTAGCGAAGGAGTTCAATAATGTCTGATGTCAAAAACGTCCTTTTTGGACCAATCTTGTCCAACAACCCAATCGCTTTGCAGATTTTGGGTATTTGTTCAGCATTGGCTGTAACAAGTAGTTTGAGTGTGTCTTTGGTTATGGCCATTGCCTTAACCTTGGTAACGGCATTCTCTAACTTCTTTATTGCAATTATTCGAAACCATATTCCAAACAGTATTCGTATCATTGTACAGATGATCATTATCGCTTCTTTGGTAATTGTGGTTGATCAGGTTTTGAAAGCTTTCGCTTTTGAAATCAGTAAGCAACTTTCCGTATTTGTAGGTCTGATCATTACTAACTGTATCGTAATGGGTCGTGCTGAAGCCTTCGCTATGAAGAATGGTCCTGGCATGAGTTTCCTAGATGGTATTGGTAACGGTCTTGGCTACAGTGCGATGTTGATCATTGTTGCCTTCTTCCGTGAATTGTTGGGTGCAGGTAAATTGTTCGGTGTTGAGATCTTCGCTACCGTGCAAAATGGCGGTTGGTACCAGCCGAATGGTTTGATGCTATTGCCACCAAGTGCATTCTTCGTAATCGGTTTGGTTATTTGGGCCCTACGTGCTTATAAGAAAGAGCAAGTGGAAGAGCCAGAATTCAAGATTGCTGCTAATTCACGTGCGCAGGAGGCCCTATAAATGGAACATTTAATCAGTCTTTTTGTTAAGGCTATATTTGTTGAGAATATGGCACTGGCCTTCTTCCTTGGTATGTGTACTTTTTTGGCCTTGTCCAAAAAAGTGGAAACCGCTATTGGTCTAGGTATCGCCGTTATTGTGGTCTTGGCCATTACGGTGCCATTGAACAATGTTTTGTATAAAAACCTATTGGAAGACGGCGCACTTGAGTGGGCAGGTCTTGGTAATGTGGATTTGAGCTTCTTGGGCCTACTGAGCTACATTGGTGTTATTGCTGCCGTGGTTCAGATTCTTGAGATGACACTCGATAAATACATGCCGGCACTGTACAACGCCCTTGGGGTATTCTTACCTCTGATCACTGTAAACTGTGCCATCATGGGGGCGTCCCTATTCATGGTAGAGCGTGACTACAACTTCAGTGAAAGTTTGGTCTACGGTGTGGGCGCTGGTGTTGGTTGGGCACTTGCTATTGCTGCCCTTGCTGGTATTCGCGAGAAACTTAAGTATTCAGATGTGCCTGCTGGTTTACGTGGCTTGGGCATCACCTTCATCACTGTCGGTCTGATGAGCTTAGGTTTTATGTCATTCTCTGGTGTACAGCTTTAATCTGCCGTGCATTTGGACAACGAAGAATAGGGTTTAACTAACATGGTCAACTTAGAAATTATTCTAGGTGTGGTAATGTTCACCGCCATCGTGTTGGCGCTGGTAGCAATTATTCTTGCTGCTCGTGCCCGCTTGGTGAGTACGGGTGACGTTACAATCCGCATCAATGGTGAAAAAGAAGTGACAGCCCCTGCAGGTGGTAAGTTGCTTCAAACATTAGCAAACAGTGGCATTTTCTTGTCTTCTGCCTGTGGTGGCGGTGGTACTTGTGCCCAGTGTAAATGTAAAGTGACAAGTGGTGGCGGTTCTATGCTGTCTACTGAACAGTCACACTTCACTCGCCGTGAAGAAAAAGAAGGTTATCGTCTGTCTTGTCAGGTTTCTGTGAAACAAGACATGGACGTTGAAGTGCCTGAAGAAGTATTTGGTGTTAAGGCGTGGGAATGTACTGTTGAGTCCAATCCGAACGTGGCAACTTTTATCAAAGAACTGACTTTGAAATTGCCTGAAGGTGAGAACGTTGACTTCCGCGCCGGTGGTTACGTACAGCTAGAAGCGCCAGCTCATACTGTGAATTACAAAGACTTCGATATTGAAGAAGAATACCGCGGTGATTGGGATAAATTTAACTTGTGGAAATTCACTTCTAAAGTGGATGAAACCGTTATCCGTGCTTACTCTATGGCGAACTACCCAGAAGAGAAGGGCTTGGTTAAATTTAATATCCGTATCGCTTCTCCACCGCCAGGTAAAGACGATGTGCCACCAGGTCAAATGTCATCTTATGTATTTAGTTTGAAACCAGGTGATAAGATCAAGGTATACGGTCCATTTGGTGAATTCTTCGCTAAAGATACTGATGCTGAAATGGTCTTCGTCGGTGGTGGTGCGGGTATGGCGCCAATGCGTTCGCACATTTTTGATCAGCTTAAGCGTCTTAAGTCTAAGCGTAAGATTTCTTTCTGGTACGGTGCACGTAGTATGCGTGAAGCCTTCTACATGGATGAATACGACCAACTGCAAGAAGAAAACGATAACTTCGAGTGGCATTTGGCGCTTTCTGATCCTCAGCCAGAGGATAATTGGGAAGGTAAAACAGGTTTCATTCACAATGTGTTGTATGAAAACTACCTGAAAGATCACCCTGCGCCTGAGGATTGTGAGTTCTATATGTGTGGGCCTCCAATGATGAATGCATCGGTTATCAAGATGCTGGAAGATTTAGGTGTCGAAAAAGAAAACATCTTGTTGGATGATTTCGGTGGCTAACGCCTGAATAAAGACCCACCACTCGGTGGGTCTTTATTTTGTTGCTAACTTAAAAGATGTGCTATGCGAAATAAATTACTTATCTCAGCTTTGTTGCTGGTGTTATTGGCGACCTTATATCGTTGCTCTTCCTTTACTCCTGAATTGGTGAGTTTTTCTGGCCCTACTATGGGCACCACATATACAGTAAAATTTTACACTACCAATAATGTTTCTGATCCTTGGGCCCTAAAGGACGATGTGGATGCTGCCTTGGTTAAGGTCAATAAATTGATGTCGACTTATGACTCAAGCTCTGAATTATCTGAGTTTAATAAGTTACCAGCTGGTTCATCTTTAGTGATTAGCGATGAAATGGCATACGTGATTGATAAAGCCTTATTAATTAGTCAAATGACAGAAGGTGAATACGATGTCACGATTGGCCCTTTGGTTAATCTATGGGGTTTTGGTCCAGGAAACCGTGAAGATCGTGTGCCGAGCGAGGCAGAAATTCATGCGGCGAAAGAAAGGGTTGGCTATCAAAGTTTATTACTGGATGGAAAACGTTTAACCAAAGAAAAAGACCTATACGTGGATCTGTCGTCCATTGCCAAAGGTTATGGTGTGGATGAAGTTGCTCAGGTACTGATCAAGAATGGTATTGAGAGCTTTTTAGTAGAGGTGGGAGGAGAAATCTCTTCCAAAGGTGAAAAGCCCGATGGTTCGCCCTGGCGCATTGCAATTGAAAGCCCAGTGGCTGGTCATGAAATGGCTGAGAGAATCATAGAATTGTCGGACATGGCGATTGCCACATCAGGTGATTATCGCAATTATTTTGAGAAGAATGGTGTACGTTATTCTCATACCATTAATCCAGTAACAGGAAAGCCAATTACGCATCGTTTGGTGTCTGTCACTGTGGTGGATAAAACGACGACTATGGCAGATGGTTTGGCAACAGCCATTACCGTACTGGGGCCAGAAAAAGGTCTCGAGTTTGCTAATGAGCATGGTATTGCTGCCTATCTGTTAGTAAAAACGGATTTTGGATTTGAGGAGCATCCTGCGGATGCGTTTAAGCCTTATTTGAACTAGGCTATAAGTAAATTTAATTTAGGAGGCGTTATGTTAACGGCTGTTATTGTATTTGCTGCGATGTTGCTGGTGGTGACTGCAATGTCGGTAGGTGTATTGATGGGGCGTAAGCCGATCTCTGGTTCTTGTGGTGGCATGAGTGCGCTTGGCATGGAAGTGGCTTGTGACATCTGTGGTGGCGATAAAGGTAAATGTGAAAAAGAGACAAAAAAAGCCGCCGCAAAAGTAGCAGATGATGCATTTTACGATGCATCTAAATAATTAAAGACATAGAGGGTGATATGACAACGAGACATTATGATGTTGTGGTTCTAGGTACAGGACCTGCTGGTGAAGGCGCAGCGATGAATGCGGCTAAAGCAGGTAAAAAAGTCGCTGTCATAGAAGCCAGTTCACAAGTGGGTGGTAGTTGTACGCATTTGGGAACTATCCCATCAAAAGCCTTGCGTCATGCTGTAAAAGAAATCATTGCGTTCAATACTAACCCAATGTTTCGTGATATTGGAGAACCACGTTGGTTCTCTTTTCCAAAAGTATTAGACCGTGCTAACAAAGTCATTGATAAGCAGGTAATGGGGCGAACTGAGTATTATGCCCGTAACCGTATCGATATTTACTTTGGTCGTGGTAAGTTTAAAGATGCCAATACCATTGAAGTAAACACATACGAACGAGGTCCTGAACTCTTAGTCGCTAAGCAGGTAGTGATTGCTACAGGGTCGCGTCCTTACCGTCCTGCTAACATTGATTTCTCTCATCCTCGTATTTATTGTTCTGATACCATTCTGAGTCTGAACCATACCCCGCGTTCTCTTATTATCTATGGGGCTGGTGTTATCGGTTGTGAATATGCGTCTATTTTTTGTGGCTTGGGTGTGCGTGTTGAGTTAATAAATCCAGGTAAAAAGCTATTAAGCTTTTTGGATGATGAGATCACAGATGCATTGAGTTATCACTTGCGTGACAGTGGCGTATTGATTCGTCATAACGAAACTTACGAATCCGTTGAAACCACTGAGCGTGGCGTTGTGATGCACATGGTATCTGGTAAAAAATTGCGTGCTGATGCTTTGCTATTTTGTAATGGCCGTTCTGGAAATACGGATAATCTTGGTCTGGATTCCATTGATTTGGAAGTGAACAGTCGCGGTCAGTTAGCAGTAAACGATACTTATCAGACTCAAGTTGAAAATGTATATGCTGTAGGTGATGTTATTGGTTGGCCTAGTTTGGCAAGTGCTGCTTACGATCAAGGGCGTGCGGCGGCGGCAAATATGCTTGGTATGCCTGGCGGTGAATTTATCAGCGAGGTACCGACAGGTATCTATACTATTCCAGAAATCAGTTCAGTGGGTAAAACGGAAGCAGAATTAACGGCTGAAAAAGTGCCATATGAAGTGGGTCGTGCTTTCTTCAAAAATACGGCCCGAGCGCAAATTACGGATGAAGCCGTCGGTATGTTGAAGATTTTGTTTCATCGGGAGTCATTAGAAATATTAGGGATCCATTGTTTTGGTGACCAAGCCTCGGAGATAGTGCACATAGGTCAAGCGATTATGAAGCAACCAGGGCAACAGAACACCTTAAAATACTTCTTGAATACCACTTTTAACTATCCAACAATGGCGGAAGCATATCGTGTTGCTGCCTTGAATGGCTTTAACCGAGTGTTTTAGTCTTAGGATTGGTGCATAAAAAAAAGGCGCTTTGTGATTTACAAAGCGCCTTTTTTATTGGTTTTAAAAAGACATTAAGAGCGCCTGCTCATAATGCTTAGCTGCCTTTTACCGCGTAAATGCCTTTTAGATTACGGAAGTAACCCTTGTAGTCCATACCATAGCCGAATAGGAATCTGTCTTCGACATCCGCACCTATGTAATCAGGCACCATGTTTGTCTTGCGGTCATGTAGTTTATTAATCACCGTTGCTGTATATACGCTGCTGGTGCCTTGTTGTTCAAGCCACTTAATGATGGCTTGCAGTGTGTGGCCTTGGTCAAAAATGTCATCCACTACCAAGATATGACGATCTTTTAGCTCTGTTTGTGGGTAGCTGATCCAATTAAGTGAAGTGCCTTCTGTTGCCATGCCATAGCGTGTGGCATGAATATAGTCTAACTCTATAGGAAAGCCTAAACGTTCTATGAGTGCTGCTGTTGGGATAAGGCCGCCGTTCATGACGCAAAGTACTAGGGGTAATTTATCGCCCAAATCGGCGGTGATTTGCTGTGCCATTTTATCGAGAGCGGCATTAATTTGCTGCTCGTTCATAAGGCAGTCTGCATCTTCAAGGATTTGGTTGAGTTGGGTGATGGTTGTCATGATTTACTCTGATTGTCTAAGTAGGCGCGATTTTACATCAAATGCCTATCGATGCTAAGTCTTAATCTTGTGTAATGTAGCGCATAGGCAGATTGAGGCAAGAATGATTAACCACGATGTTTGTAACCAAATTAAAAAAACGGGCAAAGCGGCAAATGCACCATAAATGATTTGGTAGTTAGTAAAAAATTGCGCAAAGGAACTAAAGATGATGTTCAAAATAAAGAGCCCAAGACTGCCAAAAATTGAGGCTAAGCAAGCCAGTTTAAAAGAGACTTCAGCATTAGGTGTTAAATAATTCAAGGTTAGTAGCATGAGAAAATACAGAACTAAACTGCCGAACTCCAAAAGGTTATTAAACCCCGCACTATTACTTTCTTGTTGAAACTCTAATGAGATAAGGGTGCCGTATAGACTTAAAGTGGCGGCGAATAAAATGGGGCCTAGGGTTAAAATAGCCCAATAGGTGAGCATTCTTTCACGGATTTTTCGTCGCTTCTGAATGTGCCAGATAGACTGAACACTGGCTTCGAAATTGTTTAATAAGAGTAGAGCGGTCAGAAACAGCATGATAATGCCAGCAATAGGCAGCTTTTTTGATTGCTCAGAGAACTTGACTAAATAAGGTAATACTTGCTCACTTGAGCCGGGTGCGAGATGCAGTTCGATAAAGTTTAGTAGTTGGTCCTGCATGGTTTGTAGTGTAGGGGTGAAGCTCAAAATACCAAGAATAATGGTGATGATGGGGACTGCTGCTAGTAAACTAGATAGGGTAAGCTGTGCCGCTTTTTGAAACAATGCGCTGGTTTTAAAATGGCCAAGCGTCATGATGGCGTAGGGTTTGAATTGTGTTGTGTAATGCTTGAAGCGAGCGTTCATAAACATCCATTAATTGGCCAAATGTAGAGCAATTAATACTTTATCATAAGGAGAGAAGTCGGGTAATACTCACTTACTTTATGCACAATGCACAAGAATAGTGCAATGTGCTTATTTATGGCGCATTAAGCTTGTTTTTTTCTTCTTTAGTGAGTAATATTGGTTTTGTTCCTTTTGTGATATTTGTGCTGTGGAGTAGTAGAGTTTAGCTATTCTCGGTTCCTTAGTAACAAATAGTCATTTTAGCCCAGTTTAACTGGGCTTTTTTATGTCTATTAGTTGACGATTGCTATTCCATCCCTATAATAGCCCACCACAAGAAATGTAATGAGTATTGCGCCTGTAGCTCAGTTGGATAGAGCATCCGCCTTCTAAGCGGACGGTCAGGGGTTCGAATCCCTTCAGGCGCGCCATTTCAGCCCATTACTTTAATAAGATTTAATTTAGGTTTTGTTGGCTGTGATTAGGTATGATGATCTTTTTGGTCATTTATTAGCCAATAAATTAAAGCAAGTTCCCGAGAGGAAATTTTATGCAAGTTTCTGTAGAGACAACGTCTCCAATTGAACGCGTACTGAGTATCACTGTTCCAGCTGCTCGCGTTGATGAAAAAGTAAATACTGAAGTGGCAAAGACAGCCAAAACTATCCGTATGGATGGTTTCCGTAAAGGTAAAGTGCCAGTTAGCGTGGTGAAAAAACGCTATGGCCAAGGCATTCGTGTTGAAGCAGTTGAACAAATCATGCGTGATGCATATGTTGAAGCGATCCAGAAAGAAGAGCTTCAACCTGCTGGTATGCCTTCAATTGAGCCAAAAAACTTCGCTGAGGGTGCTGATCTAGAGTTTGTTGTTAAAGTAGAAGTTTATCCAGAAGTAGAACTGGCTGATAACGCTGCTATCAAAGTTGATCGCGTTGTGTCTGAAGTAACAGAAGCTGACGTAGACACTATGTTGGAAACACTTCGCAAGCAAAATGCCGAGTGGAATGCTGTTGAGCGTGAAGCGGCTGATGGTGACCAAGTGACAATCGATTTTGTTGGTTACCTAGGTGAAGAAGCTTTTGAAGGTGGTTCTGCTGAAGGTCATAAGTTGGTTTTGGGTTCAAATACTATGATCCCAGGTTTTGAAACTGGCATTATTGGTGCAAAAGCAGGTGAAGAGCGTTCTATCGAAGTGACTTTCCCTGAAGATTACCAAGCGGAAAATCTAAAAGGTAAAGAAGCGACTTTTAAGATCACGGTTTCAGAAGTGGCTGAACAAGTATTGCCTGAACTTGACGATGCATTTGTTGAGAAATTCGGTTTAGAAGAAGCGACGCTAGAAGCTTTGCGTGCTGAAGTACGCAAAAACATGGAGCGTGAGCTAAATCAAGCGGTGAAAGCTAAATTGAAAACAGCTTTGTTTGATGGACTTTCTTCCATCAACGAAGTAGAAGTGCCTTCTGCATTGGTTGATCAAGAAGTAGATGCATTGCGTAAGCAAGCGGCTCAGCAATTTGGTGGTCAAGATTTTGATGCTTCTCAATTGCCGGTAGAACTTTTCCAAGACGAAGCGAAAAAACGCGCTAAACTTGGTCTATTGATTTCAGAAGTGATCAAGAAAGACGACATTAAAGTAGACGATGATCGTGTACGTACTTTCTTGGAAGAAATGGCTCAAGCATACCAAGAGCCACAACAAGTTATCGACTTCTACTTGAAGAACAAAGAGCAACTCGCTCAGGTTCAATCTGCTGTACTTGAAGAGCAGGTTGTTGATAAACTGTTGGAATCCGCTCAAGTAACTGAAGTAACTTTGGGCTATGAAGACGCTATTAAGCCAGCGGCTCAAGCTGCTGAAGCTGGAGAAGAAGCATAAGAATCTCTTCTTATCTTTTTTAAATAAGGTCGACATAGCTCAGGTTATGTCGACTTTTTTGTTTTAAGGAATGCGATATGAATTTGACGAATCCAACGACAGGCCCCGTAGCAATTACCAGTAATGGCCTTGTACCTATGGTCATTGAACAAACCGCACGTGGCGAAAGGTCATTCGATATCTATTCTCGCCTATTGAAAGAGCGTGTTATCTTTTTGGTTGGTCAAGTAGAAGATCACATGGCGAATTTGGTTGTCGCGCAATTGTTGTTTCTAGAGTCCGAGAACCCAGATAAAGATATTCATTTATACATTAATTCGCCTGGTGGTTCGGTAACGGCAGGTATGTCTATTTATGATACTATGCAATTTATCAAGCCAGATGTTAGTACCATGTGTATTGGTCAGGCAGCCAGCATGGGAGCGCTATTATTGACTGCAGGTGCGGCTGGTAAGCGTTATTGCCTACCAAATTCTCGAGTCATGATTCACCAGCCTCTTGGTGGTTATCAAGGTCAGGCGTCAGATATTGAGATCCATACTCGTGAGATCTTAAGTATTAAGCATAAGTTGAATGAAATTATTTCATTCCACACAGGTAAGCCGGTAGATCAGGTTGCTGTGGATACGGATCGTGACAATTTTATGGATCCAGAAGCTGCTAAAGAGTACGGTTTGATTGATGATATTTTGCAAAAACGTACAGTTTAATTTTTTATAAGGGTGGAATAGATGTCGGATGATAATTTTAGTCGTGGCGACCACTCAGATCGGTTGTTGTATTGTTCATTTTGTGGCAAAAGCCAAGATGAAGTAAAAAAACTCATTGCGGGTCCTTCTGTTTATATCTGCAACGAGTGTGTTGATCTGTGTAACAACATTATTACGCAAGAATTGTCACAGGCTGAAAGTGAAACCAGTGCTGATGATGAGTTGCCAACACCAGTTAAGTTAAGCACGGCTCTGGATGATTATGTTATTGGTCAAGATCGTGCTAAGCGGGTTTTGGCCGTTGCAGTCTATAATCATTACAAGCGCTTGCGTCATCAAGGTAAAGCAGAGTCAGGTGTGGAGCTAGGCAAAAGTAATATTTTGCTGATTGGCCCAACAGGAAGTGGTAAAACTTTACTGGCGCAGACATTGGCGCGTGTATTAGATGTGCCTTTCACTATCGCTGATGCAACCACTTTAACAGAAGCGGGTTATGTTGGGGAAGATGTAGAAAACATCATTCAGAAGTTGTTACAAAATTGCGATTATGATGTTGAAAAAGCGCAACGCGGTATTGTCTATATTGATGAGATCGATAAGATCTCACGTAAATCAGATAATCCCTCTATTACTCGTGATGTATCTGGTGAAGGTGTTCAGCAAGCCCTGTTAAAATTGATTGAAGGAACGGTAGCGTCCGTGCCGCCGCAAGGTGGCCGTAAGCATCCTCAGCAAGAGTTCTTGCAAGTTGATACCTCAAATATTTTATTTATTTGTGGTGGTGCGTTTGCTGGACTTGAGCGCGTGATCAGTGAGCGAACTGAGAAAAGCAGTATTGGTTTCTCTGCTAAAGTAAAAAGCAAAGACGAAGGCAAATCTTTTTCTGAAACGGTTCATAGAGTAGAAACCGAGGACTTGGTTAAATTTGGTCTGATTCCTGAGTTTGTTGGCCGTCTGCCTGTTGTGGCAACCTTGTCTGAATTGGATGAAGAGGCTTTGGTAACTATATTGAGTGAGCCGAAAAATGCTTTGGTTAAGCAATACCAGCATTTGTTTGAGCTTGAAGGTGTGGAGTTAGAGTTTACGCCTGAATCATTACATGAAGCGGCAAAGTTAGCATTGGAACGTAAAACCGGTGCTCGTGGTTTACGTAGTATCCTAGAGTCTGCTTTGTTGGATTGTATGTATGACTTACCAACACGACAAGATGTTGTGAAAGTGGTTATGGATGCGCTTTCTGTTCGTGGTGAGTCAGCGCCATTAATGGTGCTCGAAAAAGAAGATGTTGCCAAAAACGCTTAATTGCCATTAAAAATGAATAGCAAAGCCGAACCTGCATATGTGGATTCGGCTTTTTTGTTTTCGCATTTCACAGCAATCTGCGCTAAATTGAATAAGTTGAAAAAATTGAATGCTTGTAATTTCAAGCTTTGCCCTTATCTCTTTCGTAATCCTCGATTTAATAGCTATAGATAAATAGATAGTAAGTGCGCTTATACACAGATGCGCCCAAGTTGGAAATTAATATGTCAGATTCTTTGCTTCTTCCAATGTTGCCGTTACGTGATGTAGTGGTATACCCCCACATGGTGTTGCCTTTATTTGTTGGCCGTTCTAAATCCATTGCTGCACTTGAATCCGCAATGGAAGGCGATAAGCATGTTTTTCTCGTGGCCCAACAAGATGCCTCAAAAGATGACCCTGTGATGGAAGATTTGTACGACATTGGCACCACAGCCAAGGTAATGCAGTTGCTTCGTCTTCCTGATGGTACGGTTAAAGTCTTAGTTGAAGGTGTCAAGCGTGCGCGTTTGCAAGGCATGAAAGATGAAGGTGAGTTTGTATCGGGTGAAGTGATAGAGCTTGATCAAACAGAAGAGGATCAGGCTGAATTTGATGTTATTCGTAGTGCTTTGCTGAAGCAGTTAGATGAATATGTGGCTGGTAGCAAGCGTATTCCTTCTGAAGTGGTGGCCTCCCTTAAATCCATTGATGATTTGGCAAAGCTGATTGATAACATTACTGGCCATATGAGTTTAAAACTCGAAGATAAGCAAAAGATCCTTGAGATGGACTCTTTGGTGGCCCGTGGTGAATACTTGATTGGCTTGATGGATGGCGAGTTAGACATTGCTCATCTTGAAAAGAATATTCGTAGTCGTGTCAAAAAACAAATGGAAAAAAGTCAGCGAGAGTATTATTTGAATGAGCAAATGAAAGCTATTCAAAAAGAGCTGGGCGACATGGAGGACGGCAGTAACGAGTTGGATTTGCTGCAAGAAAAAATCACCGAAGTCGGTATGACAGAAGAGGCCAAAGAAAAAGCCGAAGCAGAGTTGAAAAAACTACGCATGATGTCACCCATGTCGGCTGAGGCCACGGTAGTGCGTGGTTATATCGATTGGTTGGTATCTTTGCCGTGGAAAAAACGCAGTAAGGTGCGTAACGATCTTGCCTATGCTGAGAAAGTATTGAATCAGGATCATTATGGCTTACAAGATGTTAAAGAGCGCATCTTGGAGTTCTTGGCCGTTCAGCAACGGGTGAAAAAAGTCAAAGGTCCTGTATTGTGTTTGGTTGGGCCGCCAGGCGTGGGTAAAACATCCCTAGGCCAATCCATTGCGAAAGCTGTGAATCGTAAATATGTGCGTATGGCATTAGGTGGGGTGCGTGATGAAGCGGAAATTCGCGGTCACCGTCGTACTTATATTGGTTCAATGCCGGGTAAGTTATTGCAAAAATTGACGAAAGTAAAAGTAAAGAACCCATTATTCTTGTTGGATGAAATCGACAAAATGGGCATGGATCAACGTGGGGATCCAGCTTCTGCTTTGCTAGAGGTTTTGGATCCAGAGCAAAATCATACTTTCAATGATCACTACCTAGAAGTGGACTATGATTTATCGGATGTCATGTTTATCTGTACCTCTAATAGCATGAACATTCCTGGACCATTATTGGATCGTATGGAAGTCATTCGTATACCAGGTTATACCGAAGACGAAAAATTAAACATTGCTAAACGTTATTTATTGCCTAAGCAAGTTAAGTTAGCAGGCTTGAAAGACAGTGAAATTGACATTACCGATGACGCTTTGATGGACGTTATTCGTTACTACACCAAAGAGGCTGGTGTACGTGGTTTAGAGAGAGAAATCAGTAAAATTTGTCGTCGTGTGGTGAAAAAACAAGCTTTGGCTAAAGCGAAAAAAACCGCTGTTATCTCTGTCACTAGCGAGAATCTAGAAGATTTCTCTGGTGTTCATAAATTTAGCTATGGCAAAGCGGAAGAAAAAAATCAAATCGGTCAGGTTACCGGTTTGGCTTGGACTTCAGTGGGTGGTGAATTATTAACCATTGAAGCGGCGGGTGTGGCTGGTAAAGGTCGCCATGTGAAAACAGGTTCACTTGGGGATGTGATGCAAGAATCCATTCAAGCCGCTCTTACTGTCGTACGAAGTCGTGCTGCTGGACTGGGAATTGATGACGATTTTCATGAAAAAATTGACCTCCATTTGCACGTACCAGAAGGCGCTACACCGAAGGATGGACCGAGTGCAGGGGTGGCTATGTGCACGGCTATTGTATCGGTGCTTGCAAAAGTGCCCGTTAAAGCCTCTGTGGCGATGACTGGCGAGATTACGTTGCGTGGAGAGGTGTTGCCTATAGGTGGGCTTAAAGAGAAGCTTCTGGCGGCTCATAGAGGTGGTATTAAAACGGTGATTATTCCACAAGAAAATAGCCGTGACCTGAAGGAAATACCAGACAATATTAAAGCAGACATTGATGTTATTCCGGTAAAATGGATTGATGAAGTGCTGGATATTGCATTAGAGTATATTCCTTCACCAAAAAAGGTAGAAACATTACCTTCGAGTGAAAAAACTGTTGATGAACAAGAGTCTGTAAGTCATCATTAAACGCATCCTGTGTTGACAGGGAGTAGGTTAGGCTTGTATAACTGCTCGCTCGGCCTTGTCGGTTGGCATACATACTGCGCCGAAATTAAAACTAAGGAACCACGATAATACTGAAGGGGTACAACGTGAACAAATCTGAATTGATTGATGCTATTGCAGCGTCTGCTGATTTATCTAAAGCTTCTGCGAGCAATGCTCTTGACGCTACTTTAAAAGCAATTGAAACGGCTTTGGCAAAAGGTGACCAGGTAACACTTGTAGGTTTTGGTACTTTTGCTGTTAAAGAACGTGCAGCACGTACTGGCCGCAACCCTCAAACTGGTGAGGAAATCCAAATTAAAGCAGCTAAGGTTCCTGGCTTTAAAGCCGGCAAAGGTTTAAAAGACGCTGTAAACTAATGCACGTGGAGCAGTAGTTCAGTTGGTTAGAATACCTGCCTGTCACGCAGGGGGTCGCGGGTTCGAGTCCCGTCTGTTCCGCCATTAGATACAAAAAGGTGTAGTCCGAGCGGAATACACCTTTTTTTATAGGCTAATTACATAATTTCATGTGGAGGCAGTAATGCTCCAGGATATCAGAGACAAGTCAAAAGGCGTTGCTGCCAAAATCATTGTCGGTTTTATCGTCGTGACTTTTGCTCTATTTGGCGTTGATGCCCTAGTTACGAGTTTTAATTCTTCAGATAAAGTGGCTGAAGTGGATGGCGTTGAAATCACCCGTACACAAATGTTGCAAGGCGCGGAAACTCAACGTCGCCAGCTGATTTCTATGATGGGAAGTCAGATTAATCCGGCTTTACTAGAAGACAATTTATTGCAGCGTCGCGCTCTGGATGAATTGATCCAGCGTGCCGTGCTTGCTAACCAAGCCGATGAGCTTGGCTTGGGGGTTTCAGATGCTCAGGTAAATGCTTACTTGGTGCAGGCTGGTCAATTTCAAACAAACGGTGAATTTGACCAAAACAAATATCTGAATTTCTTGCGCTCTCTTGGCTTTACGCCTTTAGCTTTCAAAGAGCGAATCAAGCAAGATGTGTTGATTCAGCAACCTCGCAATGCTATCGCCGGATCAGAATTTGTGTTGCCTTATCAGGTACAAACGGTAACGGATTTGCAATCACAAGTGCGCTCTTACGATTACGTGTCTTTTTCACTGGCTGATGAATCAGAGCAGACCAGTGTCTCTGATGCTGAGTTACAAGCTTACTATGACGAGCACAAAGACAGCTTTAAGACACCAGAACAAGTGAAGCTAGACTATGTGGTTATCTCTAGCAGCGACTTCAATGATAAAGTGCAGGTGACGGATGCTGAGTTACAAGATGCTTATCAGGCTCTAATTGCTAACATGACGCCAGAAGAACGTTCGGCATCTCATATTCAGATCGAAACAGCGGATCGCTCTGAGCAAGAGGCGGAAGCCATTGCTGCTGAGATCCAAGAAAAATTAGCTGCTGGTGAAAGCTTTGCCGACTTGGCAGCTCAGTATTCTGATGATATTGCCTCCAAAAATGATGGCGGCTACCTTGGTTATATCCAGAAAGGCTCAATGGGCGATGAATTTGAAACGGCTTTATTCTCTATGAAAAAGGGTGAAGTCAAAGAGGTGAAAACCGATTATGGTATTCATCTGATTCAATTAGACGATATTGCCGCGGTGGATCTGCCTAGTTTTGAGTCTGAAAAAGCGCAGTTAACACAAGACTTGCTTGCTGATAAGACTCGTGATGCTTTATTAACGGCTCATGAAGACATTACCGATTTGGCGTACGCAAGTGATAACTTACAAGCCATTGCCAAAGAGTACGATGTCGACGTACTACAAAGTGCTTACTTTGGTCGTCAAGGTGGTAGCGATGAGGTGACATCGAATCCTGCCGTGATTGCGGCGGCGTTTGGTGCCCCTGTGCTGGAAGACGGTCAGAACAGTGATTTAATTGAGTTAAATGACGACGAAGTCGTGGTGATTCATTTAAATGAACATAAAGCCGAAGCGGTGCAGAGTTTTGATGAGGTGAAAGATCAAGTGGCCTCTATCGTGACTCAGGATAAAGCTCTGGCTAACTTGAAGGTTAAAGCGCAAGCGGCTATGCAATCTGCTGGTACCAATTGGACCCGTGTTGAGAATGCACCGCGCGGTCAAGATGAAGTAACCTCATTAGCTTTTTCATTACCTCATCCTGAGCAAGGTCCTGTGACTGAGATTAAAGATATGGCCAATGGAGATTTGGCGCTCATTCGTCTCAACAAGGTGACCATTGGTGATGAGCCAGTAACGGATGAGCAGAAGCAAGCTTACCAGCGTTACTTGAGTCAAAACCAAGCGAGTTTGAGTACGCAAGCTCAGCAAGCTTACTTAACCGGACAAGCGGATATTGAACGCTAGTTATCTTAGTTGACGCATTAAAAAGCCACTTCAACATTATATGTGAAGTGGCTTTTTTGTTTTTTGAATGTTTCGCCTTGCTATGCTGGCAATGAATAGCTGCAGAGCTAAGCGAGCTTTATGCTTGAAATTTTAAAAACCATTCTGTGGCAGGCACAAAAAACGCTTGAGCTGTTTTCGCCTCTGTGTATTTCATAAGGTGGTCCGTGTTGCCTTGTTCATCGCCCAATATCATGCTTTCGAGCATCAGGTTGAAGTTTGTTGGGCTTTTACTGTAGCTGGCGAACATTAAACCTTGGTCAGTTAAACTCCCATAAGGCATGCTTTGGCGCAAAATCTCAATGGATTTACCTTGTGCGTCTTTTAAAGAGGTGCGCTTAGTGTGGGCGTGAACGGATTTTTCTGCAGCAGGGTATTCTTCATTGTCTTCTTTGGTTCGGCCGTAGGTGTCTTCTTGGGTCTTTAGATCTTGTTGTTGCCACTTATCTAAATCATGGCTGAAACGCATTAGGTTTAAGTAAGAGCCATTCGCAAAGTTTGCATCTTCCTCACTTACCAAGGCAACGGCTTTACGCTGTTCTCCTTGCGGGTTTTCGGTGCCATCGACAAAGCCAGTAAGATCACGACTGTCTTTATAGATAAAACAGGTAACCTCTTCTACCAGTTGGACGCAATCTTTGACTAGTGCAAATAGGCGACGACTCAGTTCGAATGCGGCATCGTGTCGCATAGCACGGATGTGTAACACCATGTCGACGTCCGTCGATGTGATTGTCATTTCTGGCCCTTGCAGATCAGGAAAAAGTGCTAACTCTTTAGGTTGTTGAGAGTCCAGTTTAGACCAAATGAGCTTGCTAAAACCCACTGCAGCATGCAATTGAGCCTGTTCAAAGTCTTGCTGAACTTGAGTGATGGTGTTGGGAAAAGCCGCTAGTGCTCTTTTAAAGTTAGAAAGGTGCTCAGGTAGTAGATTTAGGGTAACAAAAAACGCGTCACTGGAAGGTTCCGCGATAATGCCTGACTGGTAACTGGTCATTTTTGTTCCTTAGAAAATTGTCTTATAAATCAGGGTAAAGGGCTTTTAGTTGGCTGGCTTGAGAGGGTTTGGCAATGCCGCTGACATACTCTTCAAGGGCGTCAGCCAAAGGTTCACCATGCCATTCATGAGAAGGGTTGTTGGAGTACATCATGAGTTCTGCTTCCATGAGCAATTGGGTAACTTGTACAGACGTTAGCCGTTTGATGTCATCCAATGTGCGAATTTCGTGGTCGCCCCAACGATGACGTGCCCACTCTAGTAAGTTTGCACGTAACTCAGAAAGTTGATCATTATGACAGGTCGTCAATAACTGTTGAAACGCAGTGGCTTCATCTGGTGTAGCAAGCGGTGCGAACTCTTGCAGGGTCGGAACCGATTCTTCAATCCTTTCTGAGTTTGGTTTTTGACGGCGTAAAATTATCCACCAAGCCAAGGTGAATATAGCCATAGCGAATAGGGTGTATATCAGAAGGGTTTTGAACGACCAAGTTTCATTATCAGACTCAATGATGGTTGGAGGAGCAGTTAAGCTTGGTTCAGATTCAACTTCGGCTTTAGGTTCTGGTTTCTTTTGCAGTGAAATCGGTGCGGTTGAGCTTGGTTGTGCAGGCAAAGGTGTGGTGTCAATGCTAGGCGTTTGCTTATTATTTTTAATGCTTGGCAGTGGTGCAATGTTTATGCTGTTGGTATTGGCCACCGCATGAACCAGCTTGGCGTTGCGAGTGTCCCAGTAGCTAATGTCGATGTCTGGCAATTGCAGATTGCCTTGTGCCGTAGGCACTACTTCTACTTGTATACTTTGTTCACCGATGACGCCATTGGCATTCTTACTGGTACTGAATTTGGGGGGTTGTGGGTAAAGTTTATAATTTCTTGTGCTATTGAAATCTAATGTTGGAATTTGCTCTGGTAATGATCCTGTTGCGCGAATGTGAATGTTCCACAATAAGGTATCACCAACTCGGGGAGTATCAGAAGTAGACGATAGTTTGCTAGTGACTTCCACTGATTGACTTGGCAACCAAGCGTCGGCTACATAACTGGCAGGAATAGGAAGTACCTGTAGGCTTAATGGCTCGCTTTGAACCTTGATCAAGCGACGGCCAAAAGAGGTGTTCACCATGGCTTGAATGCCTTGGGGTGAGATTGTGAGTAAACCACTGCGTTGTGGAAAACTTAAGTAATCACGAGTAATCACCTGGTATTGCGTGCCATTGATGGTTTCATAGGTCATTTGATCATCGCTCAAACGTTCGATGACTAAGTCTGGATGGCTTGGCACAGTACGATTGGCATTTTGTAATGCAACCGAAGTATAAAGTTTGACTCGTAAAATTACCTGTTGTTGTAGATATGGTTCGTTGTTTGAAGCCTCCATGCGAACAATAACGGGAGGGTTGCCATTATCATCAAGCAGTTGAGGTGAGCTTTTCACTTCTAATTTGATTGGCTGGGACTGATGATCGCCAATCCTAATGGCAGGAATTTCTATGGTGCCAACAGATTTGGGCATAAGTGAAACGACCCAAAAGTTGAGTGCTTTGCTGGTGCCAAGGTTAAAACTGAATTGACTGTTTTGACTTTTACCTAATACCTCAAAATCTTTTTGTAACGGGCTCAAATCTGGACCATTACCTGTATTACTGAAATCGGCTTTTAGGGTCAGTTTAACAAGTGTATTTTCGGTGACTACTTTTTTGTCTAGGGTTGCGGTTACCGTGTCTGCATAACTGAAAGTGGACAAAAGCAGGGTGCAGCAGAAAGCCAGACAATAGTTCATTAGCCATCTTTTGTGAGCCTGATAGCAAGTGATGTTTGACTGTCTTACCATGGGTTCATCCCATCCTCTTGTCTTAATATATTCTGATCGCGTTTTTCTTGATGCAAATATTCTAATTTGCGTTGCAATAAGCTACCAGGGTTGTCCTGTATTTGACGTAGCCATTGTTCCAATGCTTGTTGGCTCTCAAGTTGACTTTGAGTTTCTTGATCGCCCTTAGAGGTATTATCCTCCGCTGAATCGCTCTTGTCTTGTGTTTCGTTATTTTTGTTTATTGTTTCTTCCGGTTGAGACTCTTGCTTAGCTTGTGACTCAGATGGCCGCGATGTTTTTGAGTCTTGATCTTTCTGTGGTGAAGGGTTTGGTGTGTTTTGCTGTGATCTTGAGTTTTGCTGTTGTTCTTTTTGTTGCGCTTTTAAATAGTCGAGGTTTTGTTTGGCAACAGTTAGTTCTGGATCTTGTTTTAGCGCTGCTTCGTAGGCTTGTATGGCTTTGTCTGATTGACCAGAAAGAGCATAGGCGTTGCCCAGGTTATAGTTATCAGAAGCGTTGCGCTCTAAGCTCTCTAAATGTTCTATGGTGTCTGAGTATTGTTCCAGCGCATAGGCCGAAGCGGCTTGCCAGTCGGGTCTTTCAAATAACTCACTGGCGGCTTGCCAATTACCTTGATCAACCAATTGTTGTGCTTTTTGGTCTTGCGTGCGGAACCAGTTTAAAGGTGATGCCATGAGGGGTTTACTTGGTAGGTTTAAAATACCAACCAATAGAAGGAAAAGTACGCCCCGACGAAATTGATAAGCCAGCCAAATTAATAATGGAATAGCGAACCAATGTCCCTGATCTTGCCAAGTGATACCTTGATTGTCTGCTTTTTCTCGATTGTCTTGTGAGTCGAATGTCTGATTTATTTTCTGTAATTCCTTGTTGGTAAGGCGGCCATGATAAAAGTGGCCATTAAGAGATTGAGTAAAGCCGCGTAATTTTTTAATGGGGGTTTGGGGAATAATGGTTTGGTTAGCGCGTTTTAATAATCTGCCGTTCGGTAGCTTAATAGTGCCGCCTTGAGGAGTGCCGATAGCAATCAAATTGAGACGAACGTCTTGATCCTTAAGTAACTCTGGGATGCGTACTTCATCTTGCGCAGAAATATCGTCGGTTAGCACGATTAAATGCAATACACTATCGCTCTTGTTAAGTTTAATCGCCGTATCAATAGCATCGGCCAAATTATTACCATAGATTGGCATTATGATGGGTTCGAGGGCCAACAAAAAGTGTGTGATGGTGTCTCTGTCTTGAGTGAAAGGGCTGATGACATAACTGTCCCCAGCGTAAGCGACTAAGGCAATGTCGCCGCCTTTGCTGCTGCTTAATATGTCACGTACTGTTTGTTTTAGCTGAGTTTGGCGATTAGGCTGAATGTCTGTGGCGTACATGGACAGTGATTGATCCACCACAATCACGGTTTTTTCACTGCTTAAATACATAGGTTGGGTGGTTTTTTGCCAGCTGATGCCTGCTATACCAAGCCAGCACAATAAAATGCTAAATAGTCCTAACCATTTATTTAAAGAAGGTATGTTTTGTTTCTCTTGTAAATAGGGTAGAAGATGCGAATCAACAAGGTTATTGAGCTTTTTTTGTTGATCTTGCTGGGCATGAAAGAAATACATTGCTAGTAAGCTAATGGGAATCAAGACTAGCCATTCAGGGCGATCAAAATGCAGACTATCAAATAAGGTCATTGTGCACCTCGACGTATTTGAATGCCTTTAGTGAGTGCCAGTGCGATAATCATACAAAGAATAGAAATGACAGCTAGCCAGTGAAATAAACTGGTAATAGGGCGCTGCCAGATATCTTCCGATGGGGTGGGTTCGAGTTGATCAAGCTCTTGATAAATGGCTTGTAGGTCTTCTGTACTGCGGGCTCGAAAGTAATGCCCACCGGTTTGTTGAGCTATGTCTTGTAACAGGCTTTCATCCAAATCACTGGAGGGGTTGATGATTTTGGGGCCAAAAAAGCCTCGCATTACCATTTGCTCAGCGCCCATACCAATGGTATGTACGCGTACTTGCTGGGAGGCGGCAAAAGCCGCTGCTTGACTGGGTTGCACTCGTCCTGCTGTATTGGCACCGTCGGTCATTAGGATAAGTACTTTTTGTTCGGCTGGTTTATCTTGTAGTTGCTTGATTCCTAATCCTATGGCATCACCAATGGCGGTACGTTGCCCAGCAAAACCAATTTGTGTTTCTTGGACTAATTGATTAATGGTTTTGGTGTCAAAGCTTAATGGTGCTTGTAAGAAGGCTTTGCTACCAAAAACTATAATGCCAATACGATCACCACGGCGTTGGTTGATAAAGTCAGACAGTACCGATTTGGCAACCTGTAAACGATCAGCAACTTGGTTTTCTAATGTCATGTCGGTAATTTTCATGCTGCCCGAAAGGTCTAAGGCAATCAATAAATCTCGCCCAGAAGGTGTTACTTGAGTGGGGTCTCCCAACCAAGTTGGGCGACTCATTCCTAAGACTAAGGTAACCCACGCCAGCCAGAGCATTAGTTTGGCAAGTTTGGTATGACTTGAAATACGGCTTTTGCTTTGATTTTCAATCAACTCACGACTGTGAGCCCACCAAATGGCGGCGTAAATCGTCTGTGCGCGTGGCAGTTTGCTGACCAGCCAAGGCAGTGGCAACAGCACGAATACCCAAGGCCAAATAAACTCAAGCACGATGCCTCCTGATCCAGTATCGGGTCGTTGCTATCATGGTGTCTAGTCGTTCTTTGTCTAACGCTACGTGTTGCTGGTAGGGTGCCGAAATAAAAATGTCGCCTAACTGTGAAAACTGGCGTTTTGTTGGCATGTCTATATCAAGATAAGCAACTAACTCTCGGCTGCTGAGTGCGGCTTTTTGCTCTTGACCTAAACTCACCAAACAACGGCGTATCAATTCGTGACACAGAACAATGGTATCTTTGGCTGAACATTGTGGAAGTTTGCTGTTAAGCAGGGCAAGTGCTTCTCGTCGATAGGCGCGTTTATGATAGCGTCTTATCCACCACCAAATTACCATCATGATGCTACTCAATAAAACAACAATTATTGGCCAAGTCCACCAAACTGGTGGCCACATGGCAATGGCATCAGGCAGTAGGTAGGCTTTATTAGGCAACTCAGTGGCGGAGGTGGATGGTATCATTAACCTAGCGCTCCCATAGAAAGTAAACTTCTGGCAATGCCTTCAGGTGGTTCGCCTAGATCAAATAGAAGATGCTCTATACCTAAATGGTTTAACTTGTGTTTGAGTTGCTGGTTATGTTTGATAAAGCTAGCACGGGCTAACTCTGCACTAGTATGACTAACATTGACTAGATCACTGCCTTTGGCATGTTTTATATGGTACTGTCCTGCAGCCAAATTAAAGGCGTTGTCGTCAATAATTTGTACCCAAAAAACCTTGTTGTGCTCCGCCAAATAATGCAAGTGTGCCAGCTCTTGAGGGGACAGTGACTGCTTATCTGTCAGTAGTATGATGTCTTTGTTTCTCATCTTTTTGGTAATGGCATCAGGCTTGGCAATTTGCAAACTGGCTTGGGCTTGGCTGCGATTGATAATCTGGCTAGCGCGAGACAGCAGTTGAAACAGCATAGACAGATTGCTCAACTTTTGTTGTTGGTGATCTTCACCAGCAAAACAAAGACGATAAGTAAGCACATCACCTTGTTGTTGACTTCGCCAAGCAATGATAGCGGCCAGTTGAATAAACCGAGTGGCAATGAAAGTATGGCGTGTGCCGAAATAGGCATCTGCCGAAAGATCCAGCATTAGCAAGCGCTGATGTTCGTGCTCTTGTGCGTATAGGCGAGTATGGGCTTTTCCTGTGCGAGCGGTAACTCGCCAATCAATGTGACGCAAATCATCGCTTGGTTGATAAGCCCGCAACTCCAGCATTTCCAAGCCTTGGCCTTTTAGGTGTGAGTATTTATCACCCGTGTTGAACGCGTAATGCTTGGCTTTTGGTGCGCGTCCTAAATGTTTCGCGTAATGGGCAAATACAGCAAAATCCGTTTCTGTAAGTTCTGGTGAAACGGGTGACAACAATAAGCTCATAGTGCAATCACCTGTTGATCAAAGTGTTGGCACATGACTTATCAGGCGACCTAATAGATCGTCGGTAGAAAGACCACTGGCTTGAGCTTCAAAGGAAGTAATGACGCGATGGCGCAGAACGGGTAAAGCCACTCGGCGCACATCGTCTGGAGTCACAAAGTCACGTCCTTCTAGCATGGCATTGGCGCGGGCGCAGCGATCCAAGGCGAGGGTGCCGCGTGGGCTTGCGCCAAATTCTATTAGGTGCAGATCTTGTGCTTCTTTACCCAGGAAAAGTTCTGGTTGGCGTGTGGCCATGACCAGTTGCACTATGTACTGTTCAACGTTTTCTGACATATATAAGCTTAGCGCTTGCTGTTGCAGAGCCAGAATTTGTTCAGGGTGACACAATGCTTGCACTGTACTGTCTTGAGTTTTATGTAGATCTTGTTGACGCACCAAACGTAATACTTCGAGTTCGCTTTTAGCGCTTGGGTAAGCCAAATTAATCTTCATCATAAAGCGATCAAGCTGGGCTTCAGGTAATGGGTAAGTCCCTTCTTGCTCAATAGGGTTTTGGGTGGCGATAACGAAGAACAAAGGTGGCAAAGCGTAACTTTGATTGCCCACTGTGACTTGTTGTTCGCCCATGGCTTCCAGTAGGGCGGATTGTACTTTTGCGGGGGCTCGGTTGATTTCGTCTGCCAACACTATGTCATTAATAATTGGGCCAGGTACGAAACTAAATTGCCCGGTTTCTTGTTGGTAAATGTCTGATCCCGTAATGTCACCTGGTAACAAATCAGGCGTAAATTGAATGCGTTGGAAACGACCTTCAATGGCATTGGCGAGGGCTTTTGCGGCAGTGGTCTTGGCAATGCCTGGTGGACCTTCTAATAGCACATGACCATTGGCGATTAATGCCACTAACAATTCGTGTGTTAAATCCTCCTGACCAATAATGGCTTGATTGAGATGATCTTTTAACTGCTCAACAAGAGATAGCATCGAATTGAGGTTCCTTATACTTCTGTCAATAATCGAATGAAAACTTTATAATAGCGCCCATCTTATCGGATTCAAATCTTTACGCACAGAGCTAACTTTGTAAGGGTAACGTAAGCGCGGAACGGAAAAATGGCAAAAATTGTACTAACGGTGGCTTTGCCTGCTTTTAAATATGAGGCCATGTATGCTGGTGCCGCCAAAAACTTGGTTGCCAGCAGTTTGGATGGGCGCAAAGTACAATTACCATTATCTGCTTTTCAATCTTTTGTGACACACCAAGGGATTCATGGTCTGTTTGAAGTGGAATTTGATGATAGGAATAAATTGGTTGGTGTGACTAGACTCAAATAACCGCTGCCAACTTAGATGACGTATTCAGGAGCTTTTGTATGTATCAGTTTGCCCGCTCGCTATTGTTTAAACTTGACCCCGAAGTATCTCATGAGCTTTCTTTGGATATGCTCGCGGCGAGCAGTCGATTGGGCTTGAATAAGCTGTTTGCGGATTTACCCAATACCAAACCGGTTGATCTGATGGGGTTAAGATTTCCGAATGCGGTGGGCTTGGCCGCAGGATTGGATAAAAATGCCGATGCATTTGAAGCCCTTGGGGCCATGGGATTTGGCTTTGTGGAAGTAGGTACTGTGACCCCCAGAGGGCAGGCGGGTAACCCCAAGCCACGTCTTTTTCGTTTGCCTGAACATCAAGCCATCATTAATCGCATGGGGTTTAATAACAAAGGTGTTGATCACCTTGTGTCGCGTATTAAAAAGCACAAGTATCCGGGTATTTTGGGCGTTAATATTGGTAAAAATTTGACTACCTCAGTAGAAGATGCAGCGGCGGATTATTTAGCTTGCTTAGAAGCCGTGATGCCTTATGCGGATTACGTCACCGCTAACATCAGTTCGCCAAATACCCCAGGCCTGCGTAGTTTACAGTTTGGCGAAAGTCTAGCGGAATTGATTTCGCCTTTGGTATCCGCCCGTGACCGCTTTCAAGAAGAGCACGGAAAATGTGTGCCTTTGGCGGTGAAAATTGCCCCAGACATGAGCGACGATGAAATCAAATTGGTGGCAGATACCCTAGTTGAGCAAAAAGTAGATGCCATCATTGCTACCAATACGACTTTATCTCGGGATGCTGTTACAGATCATCCTTTGTCGGAAGAAGCCGGTGGTCTGAGTGGTGCGCCTTTAAATGAAGCATCGACACACGTGGTGTATGTGCTTGCTGAGCATTTAAAAGATGCTTTACCTATTATTGGCGTTGGCGGTATTAGCACGGGAGCTGATGCCGTTGAGAAACTCCAAGCGGGTGCGAGTTTGGTGCAAATCTACTCTGGTTTTATTTATCGTGGGCCAGAGTTGGTGAAAGAGGCTGTTGCTAGTACCGATGCTTATTATCGAGAGCTTGATTTGAATAAGTAATTAAGCGGAATGATTTGCCTGTGTCGTTTGACGGCACAGTACGAGGCGGGATTCATATCCCGCCTTTGTTATTTTGGCGAAACCGCCAAACATTGAATTTAATCAAAAGTAGCCATAAATGAACCCTATGACAGACACACCTGAATCAAGCCTATACGCTTTAGAAATTACTTGCCCAATTGGCATGGAAAACGTACTTGAAAAAGAATTGCATGCTGAAGGTTTAACACAGACGCGTTTAGGTGAGGCTCAGGTAAAGCTCACCACGGATTTAACCGGTATCTATACCGCTTGCTTGTGGTCGCGTGTTGGTACTCGAGTCATGCTGCCCATTAGTCAGTTTAAGATGGAAACAGCGGATGACTTATATGCAGGTGTCAAAGCCATTAATTGGTCTGAGCATTTATCTGTAACCAATACCATTGCTATTGATTGTCATGGTACCAACCATCACATCCGTAACACTCAGTTTGGTGCGGTTCGCACCAAAGATGCAATCGCAGATTACTTTGTTGCTCTGACAGGTCAGCGTCCAAGCGTTGAAAAGAATCAGCCGGATGTGCGTATTGCAGTGCGTATTAAGCGTGACCAAGTGACGGTCAGTATCGACTTGTCAGGTGAAAGTATGCATAGACGCAGCTATCGCCAGCAGGGTTCGATGGCGCCTTTGAAAGAAAACCTTGCTGCGGGTTTATTGCTGCGAGCAGGGTGGCACAAAGACACACAATGGCGTCAGTTGATTGATCCTATGTGTGGTTCGGGCACCTTTTTGGTCGAAGCCGCTTTGATGTCATTGGACATAGCACCAGGTTTACGTCGTCATTACTGGGGCTTTAAAGGCTGGAAGCAGCATGATCATAGATTGTGGCAACAACTGAATGATTTGGCTAAAAATCGTAAAAAAGATCCTCAGACTTTAGGAGTGCGTTTTCAGGGCACAGATCGTGAGCAAAAATCCATCGCAGCAGCCCGTGAAAACATTAAACGTGCAGGTTTAACGGGTGTGATTGATGTGACCTTGTCACCTTTTCAGCAACATGAATTTGATATTGATAGCAGCCAAACGGGACTGGTGATTACCAACCCTCCTTATGGTGAGCGGCTTGGAGACGAGATGGCATTGATTGCCTTATATCGTCAATTGGGAGAATGGGTGGTGAACCATGCAAAAGGTTGGCAATTGATGATGTTGACCAGTAATCATCAATTGGCGCGCCAGATTCCTGTTCGTCCAGAGAAAAGTACTCGTGTCATCAATGGTGGTATTGAATGTCGTGCTTATCAATTTCCAGTAACCGACAACACTATTAAAGCCGATGCTGTGGCGCAATCTGTTATGACTCCGGGGGCTCAAATGGTGGCGAACCGTTTGCAGAAAAACCTTAAGAAGATGAAAAAATGGCTGGAGCGTAACAAAATTCAATGTTTTAGAGTGTACGATGCGGATATGCCCGAATACGCTGTAGCCATCGATTTGTATCAGGACTGGGCGCACGTTCAAGAATATCAGGCACCGAAAAGTGTTGATCCAGAAAAAGCAAAGCAGAGACTGTTTGAAGTGGTGTCTGCTATTCCTAGTGCCTTGCAGATTGCTGAATCCAATGTAGTCGTGAAGCATCGTCAGCGTCAGGCAGGCAAAGGTCAGTATGAAAAACTGGATCAGTCGCAGCATGAAATGGTGGTGGAAGAGCACGGTTGTGACTTCATTGTTAACTTGAAGGACTACTTGGATACAGGTTTGTTTCTTGATCATAGGCCAGTGCGCAAATTGATTCAGGAGAAAGCCAATGGTGTTCGTTTTCTGAATTTATTCTGTTATACCGCATCGGCTTCTGTACATGCAGGTCAAGGGGGCGCGCGTTCTACTTTGAGCGTAGATATGTCTAATACCTATACGGATTGGGCGCGTCGTAACATAGTATTAAATGAATTTTCTGAACGAGATCATAGGGTAGAAAGAGCGGACTGTTTTGAATGGTTAAAACAAAACAAAGACGAGTTTGATCTGATTTTTATGGATCCGCCAACGTTTTCTAATTCCAAAAAAATGGCCGATGTTTTGGACATTCAGCGTGATCACGGCGAACTAGTACGTTTGGCTATGGCGAGATTGGCAACAGGCGGCGAGCTGATTTTCTCAAACAATTATCGACGTTTTTGTTTAGACGAGGATTTGTTGAATGACTTTGACGTTGAAGACATCACTAAATCTACCTTAGATCCAGATTTTGAACGCAACAACAAGATACACCAATGTTATATCATCAAACATAAATCTGGGCGTTAGATGAGGAATCCAGTATAATTTCTTGAAAATTTTATAAAATCTATTTTTTTATAATTAAATCATTGTTTTTAAAGAGCTTATAAGTTTCCTAATATGAGAAAAACATTTCGTCTTGTGATCAGTTGTCCCGATCGTGTTGGGATTGTTGCGGCAGTCAGTCATTTTTTAAATGAGCGCTCTGGCTCGATTATTGAAGCCAGTCACCATACTGACTTAGAACAAAAATGGTTTTTCATGCGTCATGATATTGATGCTGAAAGCCTATCGATTGATGTGGATACTTTCCGTAAGGAATTCTCTTCGATCGCTGAAGAATTCAATATGCGTTGGTACGTGAAGGACAGTGAAGATCGTCCTAAAGTCATTCTAATGGCAACCAAAGAATCCCATTGTCTAAACGACATCATGCATCGCTGGCATACTGGTGAGCTGGCGTGTGAAATCGTTGGTGTGATTGCCAATCATGAAGACCTTCGTTCTATGGTGGAATGGTACAATGTGCCTTATTTCTGCATTCCTGTGCCGAAAGAAGACAAGATGCCAGCATTTCAAGAAATTGAGGCGCGTATTGATGAAACGGACGCAGACACAATTGTGCTAGCCCGTTATATGCAAATATTTCCAGAATATTTGTGTGAAAAATACAAGCATCGCGTGATTAATATTCACCACAGTTTCTTGCCTTCCTTTATTGGCGCTAAGCCATATCACCAAGCCGCGGTGCGCGGTGTGAAATTGATCGGGGCCACTTGTCATTATGTGACGGCTGACCTGGATGCTGGGCCTATCATTGAACAAGACGTTATCCGTGTTCGCCACAGTCATTCTGCGGAAGACATGGTGCGGTTAGGGAAAGACATTGAAAAGCTAGTACTGTCTCGTGGTCTACGTTATCACTTGGAAGACAGGGTACTGGTTCATGGTAACAAAACGGTAGTCTTTGCTGATTAAACGTAGCAACTAACTTATGCAGTAAAAAATGGAAGGCTTGGGCTTTCCATTTTTTTTATGTTTTTTTAATTTTTGTAATCTTAAGTGAGTGGGCATCTTCGTTTTCCCGAAAAGCGTCTATAGTTAACGAATGACTATAGTAAGAGACGGCTTTAAGAGGGAAATTATGAAACTTAAATTAACGCCAACTCAAAATTTATGCGTTGGTTTTTTGGAGTCAGGATTTAAGTTAGTGCAATTGGGCGAGCAATATTATTTTGTTAAAGGCGAGCGTCGCCAAAAAGTGCTCCCTAAAACCCTAGACGCTTTAGTGAATCGCGGAGCGTTATCCTTTACTGACGAGGGCGATTATATTTTAAGTGATGAGTTTGTAGCCCATCGCAAAAGAATGCGAGAGTCTGATCAAAGTGTTCCTATTAAGCATTAGTGAGTAGTTCTGCTTATTGACCCAAGTATTTCAATGTTGAAATCTTGGGTCTTTTTTTGTCTGTCATCTGCGCTATTGAACAGACTTGGGCGTTTGAGCGAATAAGTGTCCAACAGCCTGAGCTAATTGTGAACTGATACGCTCACTTCGCAATAATTGCCACAATGGCTGTTTGGTTTCAGGGTGCTGGCTAAACTCCGCTGTAATTTGTTTAAAGGCAATGAAAGCATCCTGACGATGTGCCAGTTTTTCCATAATAATGCGTAACAGCTGTGGATTAAGTGCAATCCAATGAGGGCATTTTGCTGCTAACGCGGCTATAAGGTGAATGTCATCATCATTGCATTGAGATAAATCCCCTAATAGTCCAAATAATGGCAATAACAATTGCTCAACAAATTCTCCTTTAGATAGGGCTCTAACATAACTGGCGCGCAACATAGGATCTTGCTCTTCACCAAGTTTGGCCAAAAGACTATCGCGAATTTCATTGGGTAGGGCTTGATGCTCTAGGGCATGACACAAAGCCGACACGAAAGGTGCAGGTGCCTTGGCTAAGGCCTTGAGTGCCAATTGGTGTTCTTCTGGCTGATCCACTCGCACTGCTAATTCAGCGATTCCTTGCAATCCTAAAGATTGCCAAGAATCAGAGTGGCTATCAATATCGCCTCGCAAATACTGGATCACATCGGCAAAGTAACGCGAAGTATCTTGGTGAAGGTCTTTTGCTAAGATGGCATGAAAACTCGCCATGCGTTCTTGGTCCGGTTTGAATGCATAAGGGCTGTCTTCCAATGCTTCCGATAAACCTTCTTCTTGCCCTTTATGCAAAATTTTATCAACAATGCTTTTGATAAAGTGGTCACGAGTGCCTAGGTTGAGAGCGCCAGCTTCATCTAATGGTAGCTTGAGAAACCAAATGACAGCTTCTGTATTTTGTTCTTGCCGTTCACCTTGGGTGTTTCTTAATAAGCATGCTAACCAAGCGTGCTGGCGAAAAGGGTAAGGATAAGCTTGCTGCTTACGATCAAATTGAATGGCTTGCTGCGGAGTGATTCTATTAATACAGCGGCCGAGATCATAATAGGTTACTTGGCAGCCGACCATATTAAACAGGTCGGAAAGAGATTCGATTTTATTCATAACTAAATTTTTACTCAGCTTGCCGATAACATACCGAATGTTATTTATATCGGTGATCAATAGATAACCCTATTCTACTGTTTTTGTTGGGAGAAATCAGTTTGAATCAAGGCTTTTTACGCCATCATATTTTGGCGGACTTGCTAATGGATTTGCAGCTTTGTATGCAAGAAAATGCTCTGTGGGAATCTGACGAACCTAGTCAACAAGCACGGCAAAGCCAAGAACCTTTTTGTATTGATACTATGAGTTTTGAACAGTGGTTAAGATATGTGATGATCGAGCGTTTCAAGCGGCTGATAGAAGAAGCTGCCGAGTTACCTACTCGGTGCCATATATCGCCAATGGCAGAAGAGGTTTATAAGGATTGCCCAAATGTCAATTTGCCTTGTTTAATTCAATGTTTGGACCGAATTGATAGACATTTAAGCAGTTAGAGAGAGGCGTAATTTGAATCCTTTGCAGATAATTGAGGATTTACAATGGTTGGTGGAAGGGCATGTCCTTGAGTCCGATTTTGATTTGTCTCCATATTGGTGTGCTGATTTAGAGCAAAGATTAGCTAAACTGAGACAAGACAATCAACCATTATTGGATCGAATTGCTCGCACCAAGTCACATTTTTTAGGCAGTTACTTTGAGGCCTTGTTTAGTTTCGCCATTGAACAGTTAACAGAGTTAAAAATTATCAAAGAGCACTTCCAAATTGATCAAATGGGTAAAACGTTAGGGGAAGTGGATATGTTAGTGCGTTTGCCTACGGGAGAAATTCATCAGTTTGAAATCGCTATTAAATTCTATTTGCAGCGACCAGACTTAGCACCAAATGATTGGATTGGCCCGAATAAAAACGACAGCCTGCATAAAAAGGTAACAAGGGCTCGTCAACATCAATTAACCTTACTATCAACAAGTGTAGGTAAACAATGGCTTGAGCAACACAATATCACTTCCGAAGTTGAATCCAATTTATTGATCTTTGGTCGTTTTTATATGGCGTTGAATAATTCGCGAGCAATTGAGCTTTGGTTTGCTGAAGAGGTCTTAGGTGGTTGGATTCGTGCCAGTCAATTTATACAGCTTCAAGCGTATTTTTCGTGTTTTTATGTTTTACAAAAGCCGCATTGGATGTCAAACCCTTTAGAAGATGCTAATTCCACTTTCTTTTCTAGAGAAAGTGCTTACAATCTTGTAAGCCTTTTCCTACGAGATGAAAGGCCAATACATCTTTTTATGCTGCCTTCGTTAGGGGCAAGCAAGGTTAGCGGTAAATGTATTTTTGTGGTTCCTGATCATTGGTGAAATTTTTTGTTTATTCAGAAACAAAGTCGCTGTAGTATCTGTTGTATTCGAGTTGTATTGAATTTAAATGACTGACTTAAAAGAAGTTCTTAAAAATAAATTGCCAATGGCTGCATGGGTTCTGGATGTCGAGAAATCTTCGGTTATTGCCTATAACGATGCCGCTGAATGCTTGTTAGCCAATTCATTGCAGCAAATCCAATCCGGCAGCAGACGTATTCCGAGCGACTTACAAGATAAATGGGTTCGTAAACTTGCAACCATAGATAGGCAACAGAGTTTTTCTTGTCCTTGGCCATCTGATAACGACGAAACATTGAAACATTGGTGTCAGGGATCGGTAGTTGATCTAGAGGATGGTCGTAAGGGGTTATTGCTCGAGTTACAACTGAAAAGCATCACTAAAGCCTCAGACCCTTTGATCGATAAAGACGTTAATCTACTGAAACAATTTAAAACCCTTTCCTTTGCTATCTTTTCCCTACAAGGCTGCTACCTTAATTCCAGTGATATTTTTACGGAACAATTTGGTTCTTTTGAGCAGTTATCCAGTTTGTTTGCCGTCTCTTCTGCCGCCAAAAGCTTTATGTTGCGTTTAAGCGAGCAGCAAAGCTTGTCGCAAGAAATTATGTTGTCTACTTTAAAGGGTGTTCGTTGGCACCGAATTGAAGCCAGGTATGATGTTCATTCAAAGCAAATTTATCTTCTGGCCCATGACATTCAAGAAGAGAGAGACCATGAGGTTGCGCTTTACCGCTTGAATAATTATGACAATTTGACCAATTTACCTAACCGTAATTTACTCTATCAACAATTGGAAAGTGCACTGCAAAATGCCAAAAAACGTGAACGAGAGTTTGGTCTTTTGTATATGGACTTGGATAGTTTCAAGGTAATTAATGATAATTTTGGTCATAGAGTCGGAGATGAGTTGATACAGCGGGTGGCAGAACGTATCCAGTCGAGTATTCCTGCAGCGGCGTGTTTGTATCGACTGGGTGGTGATGAGTTTGTTGTTGTATTGGAAAATACAAGTGCGATTAGTGATTTAGAAGACATTGCTCGAAGCATTATGTTCAACGCCAGTAACACATATCTGGTGGCTGAGATGGAGATGATGATCAGTGCCAGTATTGGCATTGCCAGTTATCCGCAGCACGCTGAAGATGTTGATAATTTGCTGAAAAACGCGGATGCCGCAATGTATCGTGCTAAATCTACGGGTCACAATTTGTATTGTGTGTATGAAAATCGTATGGCTGACAATATTAATGCACTTCTAACATTAGGCAGTGGTTTACGTAAGGCCATTGATAATGAAGAGTTTGAGTTACATTATCAGCCAAAGGTAGCGTTACCAAAAGAAAATGTTGTGGGCGCTGAGGCGCTAATTCGTTGGAATCACCCTGAATTAGGTATGGTCAGCCCAAATAAATTTATTCCCTTAGCAGAAGAAAGTGGTTTGATTCTTCCTTTGGGTGAGTGGGTGATTCGTCGTGCTTGCCGCCAACTGCAAGAGTGGCGTCAACAAGGTCATCCCCCCATTCGATTATCCGTTAATCTATCCAGTCGTCAGTTTATGCAAGCGGATTTGGTGGACATGGTGAAAGCCATTTTAGAAGAAACTGGGGTCGATCCTGAGTATTTGGAGCTTGAGTTGACGGAAAGTATGTTGATGACGGATGCTCAGCAATCGATAGAGAAATTACATAATTTCAGAAAGTTGGGACTGACGTTATCCATTGATGACTTTGGTACCGGCTATTCTTCATTGTCTTATCTTAAAAAATTCCCCATTCAAACCCTGAAAATTGATCGCTCTTTTATTCATGATATTGGCATAGACAGCGATAATGACGCCATTGTTAAAGCGACCATCGCCATGGCAAAAAGTCTAAATTTGAAGGTCATCGCGGAAGGGGTTGAAAATCGTTCTCAGGTCAGTGCACTTGATGGTTATCAGTGCCAAGAAGTCCAAGGCTTCTTGTATTCTAAACCTTTGCCGAGTAATGACTTTATGAATTACTTACAGGAACAAGTTAAAGTAGAGCATTTTAGTTTGGTGGAAACTGGTTCTTTGTAGTTTATATATTGTAATTATTCGTCATTTTCCATTTACCAACTTGCAGCCACTAGGCTAACCTCTTACTCTTAGCTTCAGACTGTAAATGACGGATTTGCTGTGCCAATCTTAGAAAATTTAACTTGTCCTATTGATGGCGAATACCTGCAAAGGCAAGCAGGAAGCCTGACATGTTCACGAGGACATACTTTCGATCTTGCTAAAACGGGTTATGTTAATTTATTACCCGTTCAAAATAAACGCTCCAAAGACCCGGGTGACAGCAAAGACATGGTGTCCTCGCGGCAAAATTTTCTTAACCTAGAACACTATCTGCCAATTATTGACGCCATTATGACTGGCTGGCCAAAAGCTGCATGGCAACCTCAGATGCGCATTTTGGACGCTGGATGTGGTGAGGGTTATTATCTGCATCATCTTGGACAAGCGTTTGAAAAAGCGGCCATACCAGTTGAGAGAGTGGGGTTGGATATTTCAAAATGGGCGGTGACGGCGGCCAGTAAGCGAGATAAAACGGTTTCTTGGATTGTGGGTAGTAATGCCAGTTTACCTGTGCCGGATCAGCGTTTTGACGTTATCTTATGTTTATTTGGTTTTCCTGTTTTTCATGAGTTTCAACGCACTTTGGTCGACTCAGGTTATTTACTATTGGTAGAGTCCGGCCCTCAGCACTTGATTGAACTGAGAGAAATTCTATACGACAGCATTCATCCTTATAAAGCGACTTATTCTGAAGGCGTCACAGGATTTGAGCTAGAGTCCGAGTACAGCAAACAATTTACTTTTTCACTCATGTCACAACAACAGATTCAATATTTGTTGAGCATGACACCTCATATTCATAAGGCTTCCTATCAAGGAAAACAGCAAATTAAACAATTAGACAAGATTAGCGTAACAGCTGACATCAAGTTACGCTGGTATCGTAAGACGAATGAGAGAAGTAAATAATGCCAAAGCAGAAGATAGAAGACCTTTTTCAAAAAAACCGGGACTGGGCGGAAAAAGTATCGGCTGAAGATCCAGCGTTTTTCTCAACCTTGTCTGAACAGCAACAGCCTGAATATTTATGGATAGGTTGTGCCGATAGTCGTGTGCCTGCCAATCAAATTATTGACCTTCTTCCAGGTGAGGTCTTTGTTCATCGCAATATTGCGAATATGGTAGTACATACCGACCTGAACTGTTTGTCAGTGATTCAATACGCTGTGGATGTGCTTAAGGTGAAACACATTATGGTGGTTGGACATTATGGTTGTGGCGGTATTAAAGCGGCAATGGATAAAGGGGATAATGGCATGATTGATAATTGGTTATGCCATATTAGAGACGTGTATCGTTTTCACCATAAAGAGTTAAACCAAATTAAGGATGAGCAAAAGCGCTTTGATCGCCTGTGCGAGCTTAATGTAATAGAGCAGGTATGGAATGTCTGTCAGACCACGATAGTTCAGAATGCGTGGAAAAAAGATCAAGAGTTACATGTTCATGGCTGGTGTTATAGCATTGATAACGGTCATATTACGGATTTAAAAGTAACGGTTTCGAATGCGCAACAAGCCATTGAAAATTTAGACAAAGTAAAATAATTGAGAAAAATGCCGTCGATTAAGACGGCATTTTTCTATCTAAAACTGGGCTTTTATAGGTTGTTGCTTTCTGCAATGGTCTTAGCACAACCGGCTATACTGGAGCGTAACCATATGTGGCCTGGGTCATGTTGTAACAGTGGGCTCCACAACATCTTCAATTCAATTGGTGGGATATCAAACGGTGGGGCTACTACCGTTACGTGAGAGTTGTCTTTCATTAAGCGTGTTGCAAGGGATGGTAGGGTGGCGATTAATCCCAATTGCTCGGTTGCGCGCATGGCCACATTGTAGTTTCGCGTAAAAAGACGAATGTTTCGCTTATAGCCAAGGTCAGCCAGGGTACCATCTACCCAACCCAGTTTCTGTACTTCTTCTGGTTGAATGCCCACACCGACACCAAACCCCGTTTTACTTACCCACACGTGAGGAGAGGACAAATACATCTCTAAACTGAAATTTTTGGCAATCTCAGAATTAGCTGGAATGAGGCAAGAGAATTGGTCAACCCAGACGGATTTTTGATGGAAAGATTGAGGTAGAGTGTCAAAGCGGTTAATGACCAAGTCGACTTTGCCTTTTTCCACATCGTGAAAGCTCACATCACTTGGGTTCATCACGTCTAAGATGACATTGGGTGCTTCTTCTTGCAGCTTTTTCATTAAAGGTGGAATCAGGGTGGCTTCAGCATAATCACTGGCCATGATACGGAACACTCGAGAGCTGGATTCGGCTTCAAAGTTTTGACCTAGGTGTAGGACTTCGTCGACCGACTGCAAAATATTTTGTACACGAGGTTGTAGCTGAATTGCCAAAGCGGTGGGCATCATGCCATCACTGGTGCGTACTAACAAAGGGTCGTGGAAAAGATCTCGTAATCGTCTTAAACCATTACTCATCGCCGGTTGTGTAATACCAAGTTGGTTGGCAGCATGAGTCACGTTTTGTTCCCTCAGTAGGGAATCCAAATAACGAAGTAAATTGAGGTCTATTTTGTCTAACTGCATCTGGGGGCCGTGTCCACAATTAATGGGGCTGAATCATACTCTATTTCCAAGATGAATAGAATGATTGCGCTTTAATCCTTTATTGAAATAGTCAGATTGTGCTTTTGTAATTGCTCAATTACCTCATAGCAAGCTCCCATGGTGTGGTAGTCTGTCTTGCCAGCGGGACTTTTACAATCGTCAATGGTTTGATTGTCTTGGGTGAGAATACGAAACCATGCTCCATATTGATGATCTACCATATGTTGCCAGCTGTACTGCCAAAGTTGATCGTATTTTTGCCAGTAGTCTGATTTTCCAGTCATCAGGGCCAGCATGGCGGCGGCAGCGAAGGATTCCGCTTGTACCCAGAAATATTTATCGCCATCGCATACTTTCCCTTGCAAGTCATAGCCGTAACAGAGTCCAGCGTTTTTTTCATCCCACGCTTTTAGCCAGGCTTGGTTAAAAAGCTGTTCCGCTTTAGGAATCAGCCAATCAATGGCACGACGTTGATGGATCAGCAAAAGTAGCTTTGCCCACTCAGTTTGATGGCCTGGCTGAAAACCCCAAGGTCTGAACAAATGCTTTGGATTGTCTCGGTTGTAATCCCAATCAAGCTGCCAATCGGCGTGATAATGTTCCCAGATTTCACCATTGGCTAGGTCAGCTTGTCGAATACAGATGTTTTCTGCCAAACGAATAGCGCGCTCAAGATAATGAGACTCTTGAGTGGCATCGTAGGCAGCCAACATGGCCTCACAAGAATGCATATTGGCATTTTGTCCACGGTATGGAGACACTTCTTGCCAATCAGCGGAGATCTCGTCTCGATAGAGACAATAGTCTGCATCCCAGTAATGTTTTTCCATGGTTTGAAAAGTTTCTTCTAGCCAACTTTTAGCTTCAGTAATGCCTGCTTTGTAAGCCATAGAATAGGCTAGCATGACAAATGCGAAGCCATAACAATGATTGGTCTCGTCAAGATTTTTGGCCCCTTTTAATAGCCAAACATAACCGCCATTGGCTTTAAGATGGCGCTTTCTTAAGTAATCAACACCGTGTTTTACTGCGTTAAGATAGTCTGGGTTCTGCTCCGCCAAATACGCTTTAGCATAGTTAAAAACAAAGCGCGTACTGCTTACTAGATGACGAGTGTCACTATCATAGATTTCCCCATTGTCTTTGAAGAAATGAAAGAAGCCGCCATTAGGATCAATGCAGTTTGGGTGATAAAAAGCCATGGTGTTTTGTATGTGTGATGAAAGAAACTCAGGAGAACGAAAATTTGGCAAGGCTGACATTATGATTCCCTAGCATTGTGGCTTGTTATTCTTATGAGTAGAAGAGGATTTTCTTCACATACTAATGGCTTAATTTATTAAATCAACTAGATTTATTAAATTGAAGTGGTTAGTTTACTGGCTTCTTATAAAGGTAATCTTGTCATGCAATCGTCGGGTAGTACCTCGGAACAAAGTCGAATATATAATGAGCGGATCATATTGCACTTGATTCGTCAGCATCCTGAAATATCTCGCGTACAAATCGCGAAACGCACAGGTTTAAGTGCACAGACCATTTCTGTTATTACTTCGTCCTTGTTAGAACGAGAATTATTGTCAGTGGTCGGCAAAGTAACTGGGCGTCGAGGACAACCTTCTATTAAGCTCAGTATTCATCCGCAAGGTGCTTATGGACTTGGTATTAATGTGGACCGCAATCACATCAGTGCCGCTTTATTGGATTTTACTGGAGCGCAGGTTTTATTGCTGGAAAGACAGGTGTCTTTTCCAACCGAACATTCTGCTAAAAGCATTGCGCAAGACTTGCTACAAGAGGTCAAACTTACCCTAGGTGATCGTTGGAGTAAGGTCCAAGGAGTGGGATTGGCCAAACCGGATTACATGGATTCTTGGTTGGATCGTCTGGTAACCAATCAAGATCAGCGAGAAGATTTAGGCAGCTTGCAAATGGCCTTGGCGTATTGGCAATCGGATGCATTTGAGCATTGGTTGAGTGAACAGACGGGCTTATCCTGTTTTTGTCAAAATGATGCCGCAGCCGCAGCCACCAGTGAGCTTTTATTGGCTTCTCAAACACCGCAAAAAGACTTTTTTTACTTATTCGTCAGTACCGCTTGCGGTGGAAGTATGGTGGTAAACGGCGAATGCTATTCTGGGGCCAATGGTAAGGCGGGCAGTTTTGGCTTGATGCCAACGGCCACAGGTCGTCATGGCAAATGGGTATTGGAGGCCCTGTCTTTGGCTTCACTGCATCGACATTTAAGTCATGCTAATTTGACCTGGCCTGATTCGCCACATTTATGGCATCAGCAAAAATGGCAAATTGCAGTACAAGAATGGGCTAGGGAAGTGGCGGAAGAGATCAAAAGTGCAATGGTGTCTTTGATAGCACTTTACGACCCGCAAAGCATATTGATAGGTGGGCCTTTGCCGACTCAGGTCACTTTGGCTTTGATAGATTCATTAGAGTCCGTGTTAGAAGGGGAAACTCTTTTGCCTCTTCCAAGCATCTGTATGGCTCAAACTGGCAATATTGCTGGCGTATTAGGGGCGGCAGTATTGCCTTTGTATGAAACCTTTGCACCACAGCAAAACCTACTTTTACTGAGTTCCAAAAGGTAAAACTTATGCGATTGGAAATACAATGTGAAGACAGAGTTGGCATGATACGTGAGATACTTGATATCTTTATCCCACATCATATTGATGTGCGCATGGTGGAAGTCGATTCTAAACAGCGTTGTGTTTATTGTGGTTTCTCAGATGTGCCTTTTAGTCTACTGCAAAGTCTGTTGGCGGAGATTCGTAAGCTAGACAGTGTTGAGGATGTGAAAACGGTACGTTTTACGCCGTTTGAGCGCGAACACAATGCCTTATATACCTTGCTGGAAACCTTACCTGACGGTGTGATTGCGGTAGATTTGCAAGGTAAGATTACCATGGTAACGGAATTGGCTGCCAAAGATCTGAATGTGCCCGTTCCACAACTGCTTCATCAACCTTTGCAAGATTTTATTAAAGGCATACATTTTTCCAAAAGTGCTTGGGCTAAGCCTCAAGCGGGCAGCAGCAAACGTATTCGTTTGCAAAACAACACTTTTTTATTAGAGATGCGGCCATTTTTTGTGGTCAATGATGAGGGGGATGAGATTCCGGCTGGCAGTGTTGTTTACCTTAAATCAGAACAACGCTTGGATCGGCAAACCGCAAACTTAAAATTAGCCCCGGAGGCCGAGAACCCTCTGGAAGGTTTCTTTCAGGCTGACCTTATTAAAAGCCATGCCATGGCACGCACCTTACAACAAGCTAAAGTCTTTGCTCTAACTCGTCATCCTTTATTAGTACAGGGTGAATCAGGAACTGGTAAGCGACATTTAATAGAGGCTTTATTTCAATATTGGCAACGTCAAGAAATGGATCATACTGTTGAGCTGGTGGTGCGTCATGCTTCGGACATTAGCTTGGCTGACATTCAGAGTTTGGATCAATTTACTGGGTGGTTTGTGATCGACCAAATAGAACACTTGACGACTGAAGTGCAGCAGCAGTTAGTACTCTGGTTACAAAAGCAGGCTGATGAAGCCACCAGCTTTGATCGGCCCGTGCGTTTGGTCAGCGTGACTCAGCATAAACAAGCAGGGCTGGTGACGAATGGTATGAGTAATGAGCTGTATTTCCAGCTCGCCAAACTCAGTCTTGCTATCCCAGCCTTACGAGACAGGACAGAAGATCTACCCGGTTTAATCAGGCAAACCTTAACGGATTTGACGACACGCTATCGTAAGCCTGTGCCAATCTTATCGAAATCTGCACAAGTGAAATTAAGTATGCATGCTTGGGCAGGGAATTTGGCAGAGCTGCAAAATGTGTGTTTGCAAACTCTGTTAGCTTGTCCAACCAGTCATTGGCAAGCAGAAGATATCCATCTCGAGGAGGCATCCTCTCTTTCATTGCGGTTAGAAAACGACTCCCTAGAGCAAACCGTAAAGATGTGGGAAGCGCAATTATTACGACAGCTCTATCCTCAATACCCCAGTACTCGGCGCTTAGCAAAAGCAGTAGGTATGAGTCACAGCACCATCGCCAATAAGCTAAAAGAATATGGAATACATAACTGAAAAAGCCCCATTAATATTCATTAACGAGGCTCTTACTCAAGCAAAAGAGATGGATTAGTAAGGACGCTGCTGACGTCGAGCAGAACGAGAAGCTTGCTCACGCTCAATTTTAATAGGCTGCATTTTTACTTTTGGTTGATTGACGGATTTGTGGATGCTCGCAACCAAGAAAGCAATAACTGCGCAAGCAGCTACGAATAATACGAATTCAAACATGGCGTTTCTCCAAACTAATTATTCTTATAACACTATGGTTTATTATGACCATTAGGTAAAGCACATTATGTTGTCTTTTCGTTAAGGAAGGTGACTTCCTCAATATTTTACGATTCTGTATATCTTAAGTAAGGGCGAAAAAATGGATTTCAAGACCCTAAAGATAATAGCGTTTGCGTAAGTAATGCGCGACCGCATCTTCGTCATGGTGGCCAATAACGTCGCTGGCGGCTTGTTTGACATGCGACATAGCGTTGTCCATTGCAAAGGCTTCATCGGCACAGTCAAACATAGACAAATCATTATCACCGTCGCCAAACACTACTAAGGTTTCGGCACCTATTTCTTGTTTTAGTTCTGTTAGGGCGGACCCTTTGCAAACCTTACTATGATGAATGTCTATCCAGTGGGCATCTGGATTATAAATGCCGCCACCAGAATAAGCCGTTAAGTGGTCGTGTTTTAGGCTTTCCTCAACAATTTTTTCAATATACTCAGGGTGACCCATGGCACTGATATTGGTGATTTTTGAGTCTATGGAAAGCTCAGAAATAGGATGCAGGCTCATGTTTTTATGATTGCCCAATTCGTTGGCGATGTGATCGCTCAGTTTACCTATGAGTGGTGCATGGTATACCTTGTGGCTGCCATCTTCTGCTAAACAAAAAACAAAGGGGGTAATGGCATGAGTATCAAAAGCGGCAAGCAATTCGTTAATGTGAGTCTGATCTAATAAGTGGCGATGGCGATATTCTTGAGCATTTGGTTGCCACCATTCAACACCATTCTTAAATATTTGCCAGTTGGGAAAATCATGACCGGCGATACAAGGCATGGCTGCAAGATGGGTTCGGCCTGTGGCAATGGTATAGTAAACGCCCGCAGCATTGAGTTTTTCAAGTGTTTCAATGGTGAAGTTGGATAAACGCTGATGACGGTTCAGTAAGGTGCCGTCGAGATCAAATGCCACTAATTCCATAATTACCTCGTTCTTATTATGTGACTATCGCATTATGTCTATTACGAATTCAACCGCAAATAGGTTACAAATTTGTATCTTTCATAGTCTTTAGTCTGCGTAATTTTATGCCAACATGGCAGGGGAAAGGAAAAAATGAACGTTGGGATTCAAGATAAGGGGCCAAGGATACGAGTTGGCCCCCTTAACCCATTACTTGGTATGAATGGCTTTTAATGCTTGAGAAGAAAATACCACCCCTTCCCAGCCATTTAACATGAACTGGCGAATGTTTTGATGATCCTCGCCTTGAGGATTTTGCAGTACGTCTACACGATAGAAGTCACCAAAAAGATGCAGGGTTTCATCTTTATTCAGCTGATGAATTAAGGCAAAGGAAAAGATTTTACATGAACCGTTGTTTTCATTAACTGCGTTAACTTGTTCACCATTGGTAAAAGCCGTGGGCGTAAAATCGTATTCCTTCTCAATCACGCCAATGGCTTCTTTGAAGTGTACGTCTTGTGGTGTGTTCTTGATTTTTTCAATCAAGCTTTGTGTATTTAGCATGATAACTCCAGAGCTAATTTCGTTTTGCTGAATAATGCACGGTTACTTTAAAAAGGATGAAGGATACTAGTCCGCATGTGGCCATGGTAGCAAGCATGGGAACAAAAGTACCATTATGAAATAGGCTAACCATGGCGCCACTCAAGGCGCCAAGCGCACAACGAGAGGTGCCGGCTAGGGCTGTGACACTGCCATTATTGTTGCCAGCGCTTTTTAGAGCACCTGCCATGAAGCCGCTACTGAGTATTCCCATCGGCCCAACAAACATCATGCTGGCAAGCATAATAAGCATGAGTGGTGGTTGCTCAAACAAACAAAGAAACAACATAAAGCATGATGCCACTAAAGGCACAAAACTGGCGTATTTGGACAGCACTTCCGTACCCAGTTTTTCAACAAAACGACTATTGATGCTAGACGCTATCATCATGGTGATCACATTGGCGCCCACAAGAAAACCAAAGTGTTCAGGTTTCACTTGATAGATTTCAATATAAACAAAGGATGAGCCTGTGATAAAACTCATCATGCCTGAAAAGAAAAAAGCGCCTGCCGCTATGTAGCCTAATACGGCTGGATTTCGAATAAGCCGATAATAGTTGGTCAGTGCCCCCCATAAAGAAAAAGGAATACGTTTTTCATGGGGCAAGGTTTCAGGAATATTAATGATAAATAATACTATTCCCAGCAGAGATAGCAGGCCAAGAAAAACGAAAATAAAGTGCCAGCTGAAAAGAGTTAAAATAGCGCCACCTAAAATAGGTGCCGCCAAAGGAGCGAGAGCCATAACTAACATGATCATTGACATGGCTTTTGCAAATTCGTTAATGGATAAACCGTCTTTGACTAACGCAGGGATACAAACCGCGACAGCCGCACCACCAAGGGCTTGGATTGCGCGCCCCATCATCAACCAGTCATAACTGCTTGACCAAGCACATATAAAACTGCCTAAAGCAAAAATACTTAAGCCACTGATCACCACTTTACGGCGCCCAATGGCATCGGATATAGGGCCAAATAGAATCTGCAAAAAAGCAAACACAATCAAATACATACTTAGCGTCATCTGTACTAAGCTGATATGGATATTTAAGTCTTTGGCAATGGTCGGAATACTGGGGAGATATGCATCGATGGCAAGCGGCGTTAAACCAGAGAGTAAACCTAGAATAAGAATGATAGGCAGAGTAAGGGACATAAGAGGTTGGTTGGATACCTTAATGGATTTATAACGAAACAGTATTATAATCCCTTTGCTGAAAGCTCGTGATATTAATTGTGCAAACACTAAGTAAAGGCGTTAGCAATCACAGGCATGCTCCATATAGTATGGTTTTAAAAACACTATCATGTTTCAATTTCGTCAAATTTTAATTCCCTTCTCGCTTAGCCGGCTCATTTGACGTATCAAGATGCAGAGAATAATGCAGCGGATACGTGTCGTGCGAAAATAAGGATTAGTATGCTAAGTTTGTTTGAAAAGTGGATCGCTCCCTATCCTGATCAGGATGCAGGGCAAGCTCCCAATACCCTTTATGCTTTTTGTCGCTACTATTCTCGTGGTGCCGAACTGCCTCTGATCATTATGTCTTGTCTGACTGCCATGATTGCCATACTGGAAGTGACCTTGTTTAGCTTTCTTGGACAATTGGTGGATTGGTTAATCGACAAAGATCCTAGTACTTTCTTCGCCCAAGAGGGTGGGCATTTATTGTTGATGTCCTTAATGATTTTGGTGGCTATGCCATTACTGACTTTTTTGCATTCGGCCATTATTCATCAGGTTTTGTTGGGCAACTATCCGATGCGTATTCGTTGGTTATCCCATCAGTTTATCTTAAAACAAAGTATGTCATTCTTTCAGGATGAGTTCGCTGGACGCATTTCTACAAAAGTGATGCAAACCTCTTTAGCGGTTCGTGAAACCGTAATGAAACTATTGGATGTCTTGGTTTATATAGGGGTTTATTTTGTTTCTATGGTGGTGTTAATCGCCAATGCAGACTACCGTTTAATGCTGCCTATGCTGGGCTGGTTGGTTTGCTATGTGATGTTGCAGTTGTATTTTGTGCCCAAGTTGAAACGTATCTCCAAAGCGCAAGCCGATGCGAGATCTATCATGACGGGGCGCGTGGTGGACAGTTATAGCAATATTTCTACCGTTAAACTCTTTTCTCATCACGATAGAGAAGCCGCTTATGCCAAAGAGGGCATGGATGGTTTTTTAAAGACGGTTTACAAGCAAATGCGCTTAGTAACTTTCCTCAATGTGGGGGTGCAAAGCTGTAACTATCTTTTGGCCTTTGTGATCGCGGCTTTGTCTATTTGGTTGTGGTCGGCCAGTGTGATCAGTGTTGGTGCCATCGCTATTTCGGTAAGTTTGGCGCTGAGATTGAATGGCATGTCGCAATGGATTATGTGGGAAGTCAGTGCCTTGTTTGAAAACATAGGTATGGTAAATGACGGCATGCAGACCTTGTCTCGACCAGTGGAAATTCAAGACAAGCCAAATGCCCCCGCTTTGCAAGTGACCCAAGGTCAAATCGATTACAAAAAGGTGTCATTTCATTATGGTAAAGTCGATCGAAAAGTCATTGAAGACTTGGTTTTATCCATTAAACCTGGTGAAAAAGTTGGTTTGGTTGGGCGCTCTGGCGCTGGTAAATCTACCATAGTGAATCTGTTAATGCGTTTCCATGATGTGGAAGCAGGCCAGGTTTGTATTGATGGACAAGATATAAGTGCCGTGACACAAGAGTCATTACGCGCGCAAATTGGTATGGTGACGCAAGATACCTCATTATTGCACAGAACCGTGCGAGAAAATTTACTTTATGGTCGTCCAGATGCCAGTGAAGAAGACATGATTGCGGCAGCGAAAAAGGCAGAGGCTCATGACTTTATTCAAGGTTTAACCGATCCTTATGGTAATCATGGTTATGATGCCATGGTAGGGGAGCGAGGCATAAAATTGTCTGGCGGTCAGCGTCAGCGTATTGCCATCGCTCGAGTATTGCTAAAAGATGCGCCTTTGCTGATGCTAGATGAAGCGACCTCGGCATTGGATTCTGAGGTAGAAGCGGCAATACAGGATAGCCTTTACAAATTAATGCAAGGCAAAACCGTGATCGCCATTGCACACAGACTATCAACTATAGCGGCGATGGACAGACTGATTGTGTTGGATAAAGGGCGCATTGTTGAACAAGGCAGCCATGAAGAATTGGTGAAAGCCAACGGCATTTATTCATCCTTGTGGGCGCACCAAACGGGTGGATTCCTAGCAGAAGACATTGAACTTGACGAAGACACTCTAGTGTAAGTTTGTCATATCATATAAGACGAAAAAGGCGACCCAACAGAGTTAGGTCGCCTTTTTTAGGCAAAATGACATTGCTTGCTGGCGATTTAATCGTCTTTGATTTTGCCTTTTTTATTGGCCAACCAAACAAACTGATAGGGCATCAGGGTGACCTTCCCTAAATGATCTTCATAGACCTGCTCTGATACTAAATCTGTCCAGATATCAGTGGCAATCAGGTTCAGTTCAGAAAGATTAAAATGTTGTGGCTGATCTGACATATTGTATACGGCAAACAGACTTTGACGACGATCCAGACTTTGGCGCCAGAAGGCAAATAAATGCTCTCCCATATGCAAAATGTATTGCGTGGCATTTGGATGAAACGCAGGCTGAGCGCGTCGTACCTTCAATAAATTAGTGACACTATTAAAGACTTTTTGATGATGGGTTGGTGTGTTTAATGCGTGATTTAATTCGTCCATATCCCAAATATGGCGGTTAATTGAGCGGAAATGCCCAGTGTTGTCAACGCGCTCATAATCGTTTTCGGTACCAAATAAGCTGTGAATATAGAAAGCAGGTACGCCTTCTAGGGCCATCATAACCCCAGCAGCACAAAGGAAACGAGCAAATTGCCATTGATCCGGCCCCTGATGGGCTGAGCCAGATAAGGCATCCCATAAACTGATGTTAATCTCATAGGGTTTGGCATCTCCTTGAGGCGTGGTTCGCGAACTAAGCTTGCCACCAAAACGTTTCATGGTGTTGATCAGGGTCTCCAATTCCCATTCGGTCAACAAACCTTCGGTCGGACGTAAGCCTATACCATCGTGAGAGGCAAGAAAATTAAGATAAGTGGTACCCTGTTGAGCTGGAGGCATGCTCATGAGCCATTGTTTTAAATGGTTACAATTCCCTGTTACCAAACTGTTAATCAACAGAGGTGGTAGGGAGAAGTTGTAAATTAAATGGGCTTCGTTGGCGTTACCAAAGTAGGTCAGATTTTCCTGATTTGGAATGTTGGTTTCGGTAATGATCACAGCGTCAGGTGCATAATGCTCTATCATCAAGCGCAACAAACGAATCATTTCGTGGGTTTGCGGTAAATTAATGCAAGTTGTACCGGGAATTTTCCAAAGAAAAGCAACTGCGTCTAGGCGAAACCAACGAATGCCTTTTTCTAAATAAAGACGAATTATACGTAAAAATTCCACTAACACTTCAGGGTTTTCGAAATTCAGGTCCACTTGGTCATGGCTGAAGGTACACCAAACATACTTGTCTCCCTGTTTGGTTTTGACCTCGCGAAGCAAAGGCGAGGTACGTGGACGAACGACAGCACTTAAATCGGCATGGGGGTCGGCTTCATAAAAGAAGCTGGCGCCCGGTTCCACCCCTGCCTTGTAATTTTCAAACCACAAACTACGACTAGAACAGTGATTAATCACCAAGTCTCCCATTACTTTAAAATCTTCAGCCAAGTCAGAGACATTGTCCCAATTGCCTGAAGATGGATTGACCGTAGTGTAGTCCATCACACTGAAACCATCGTCCGAGCTGTAAGGGAAAAAGGGCAGTAAATGCACCGCAGAAATACAACAAGCGAGCTTGCTTTTGACAAATTGATGTAAGGTTTCCAAAGGTGCTTCACCCTTTTTGCGAAGGGTGTCCGCATAGGTGATTAACATCACATCGGACTGATCCCACAAGTTTCTGTGTGGACGAGGTGATTCCGTTGCTGGGTCAAGAGAGAAGGTTGATAAGCATTTACTTGCCAAGTCCTTGTGATCAAGGTTGGGGTAAAGAATCTGCAAATGCGCCATTAACCTTTGTTCCAATTGTGACAAGGGAGCTTGTTCCATAATGTTTCCTGCCTTTTCAAGTGATTGCAAACAACGCCGTAGCGCTCACTTTTGATTTATCTTATTGTTTTATCAGGGCACACTAAAGTGACATTGAGGTGCGCTCTGATGGAAGAGGAGGAATCCTCTTGGTTGGCGAAGCTTACTTAGGTCCGAATTCCGCCATGTCTTTTTCAACCGCTTCTGACAGTTGCGATAGTACTCCAGGGAAGGCACTAATGACGCGATTCCAACTGGGTATAAAAGGTGTTTCCATTGGGTTCTCTAGATAATGATTACCCGCTTTCATAATATTACTGGCAAACAATTCCACGGCTTGCTCTTCCGTATGTACATCCAATTTTAGGCCATTTATCTCTGCATCATTACGATAGGTTTCAATAAAGTCCAATGCAACGCGGAAGTAAGTTGCTTTGATGGTGCGGAAGGTTGCCTGATTGAATATGGTGCCAGTAGTGGCCAATTTACGGAAAATGGCTTTGGTGATATCGATCGACATTTTCGATAATCCACCGTCATCATTATCCGCGGATAGGTCTTGATGTTTATGGTCGTATATATCGGCAATGTCAACCTGACACAATCTATTGGGTGAGTAATTACGATACATCTCACTCAATACACCAATCTCTAATCCCCAATCACTTGGAATGCGAAGGTCGGTCATAACATCGCGGCGGAAAGAGAATTCTCCTGCCAGTGGATAACGGTAGCTATCCAGATAATCTAGGTAATCTAAGTGCCCCAAGACTTTTTTCAAGGAATACAACAAGGGTGTCACCAGCAAACGGCTGACGCGCCCGTTCATTTTGCCATTCGCAGCACGAGCATAAAAACCTTTACAGAACTCGTAGTTAAAGTTTGGATTTGCCACCGGATAGATAAGACGTGCCAGTAGTTCTCGATCATAAGTAACAATGTCACAATCGTGCATGGCGATGGATTCAGCTTTCCCTGCTGCTAGGTTGTAACCCATGCAAAACCAAACATTACGACCTTTGCCCGGATCGGTTGGTGACAGGTTTTCTCCTTTCAAAACACTGTCTATTTCTCTCAAACGTGGGCCATCGTTCCATAGTACTTTGCAGTTTTGAGGTAACACACTAAAAAACTCCAAGGCGTGACGATATTGTTCTTCCGTGGCACGATCTAAGCCTATGATAATTTCAGACAGATAAGGGACCTGTTGCAAGTGCTTAATGATGTTTGGCATAGCCGCGGTTTCAAGTTCCGAATATAAGCAAGGTAAAATCAGCGACATAGGGCGGGTTTTGGCAAACTCGCAAAGCTCTTTCTCCATTTCTTCCAGTGGGCGGTGGGCTAAGTTGTGAAGTGTGGTGATGATGCCATTTTGATGAAAGTCACCCATAAAAAGTCTCCTAAAAAGATAAAATGTATCGTCTTATATTCATTGTGCGATTATTTATAATATTCCCTGTTTTTCTAACACCTGATTAATGGCCTGTGCCCAGCCTTTTGGGCCATAGTCGTCCGTTAACCAAGCATCACTTCGATTCGGTATTTCTGGTGGCACATGCACTGGGGAGCGAATCACCACAGGTATGTCTGCTTTACTCAGCATACCAATGTCATTTTCACCGTCTCCTAGGGCCATAGTAATTAACTCTTGATCTTCCAAAAGCTGATCCTGATAAAGCTTGGTTAGCCAGAGCATAGCATTGGCTTTATCGCACTTCTCTCCCATCAGATGAGAGAAGCGACCACCTTTTTGAATCTGCACACCAAAAGGTTTGAGATGCTCACGCAAACTCTGCAATGCTTGGTTAGAATCCGTCCATAACATAGGTTCAGTAAACTGACGTTGCATGGCCAATTTTGCGTTTTCCTCACTTAACCCTGTGACCCTAATGAGGTCATCCACTGACATGTCACTAAAACGTTGGAAGGTATATTGGTCTAGCTGATCGTCTGTCATATGAATCAGCTCTTTACGTTTTGGGCCAAAGGTTTTTAGCCAATATTCGCCCACGTCTTCGAGTGGTTCTTGGATGTCTAATCCTAATTGCTTAGGAATGTACACGGCAGAACCATTTTCGACAATAAAAGGGTCAAGGTGATTCAATTCCTTGCGTAAGGATAAAAGTTCATGAAAGGTTTTACTGGTATTGATAATACAGGGAATAGCAAATGTTTTTAGAGAAAGCATTGCCGACTTTGCTGGAGCAAAGCTGTAAGTGTGGTGGTCAAGTAAGGTGCCGTCTAGATCGGTAAAAATTAATAGACTCGTCATCTCGTTTCCAAATATAGGTCCATCAAGAGAAACTGTTGGACGTTAGGGTTAATCTTGCAAATCTGGTGCCAGTGCGTGAAAGTAAATACTTAAATTAATAGCTTAATCAAGGTATTAAACAATTAGATGACAAGTTTGCTACGTTTGTATGTCGGTATTTCACTGGCGCTCATTGCGTTTGCTGCCAATTCCGTTTTAAACCGTTTGGCCTTAGCGGATGATTTGATTGATCCGGGCAGTTTTACCCTATGGCGTTTATCCAGTGGCGCCGTCACTCTGTTGTTTCTTTGTTGGTTAAAAAGCCTAGCGAATTCGCAAGAAGACACTTTTATCCAGCTTAAAAAGGGCATGACTGAAGGTAATTGGCTGTCGGCTCTGGCACTCTTTGCCTATGCTGTGAGCTTCTCTTACGCTTACGTCAGCTTATCTACCGGAATGGGAGCCTTAGTCTTGTTTGCTATGGTGCAACTGACGCTGATTACATTGTCGATTTATTCCGGTCAGACATTGAGTAGGTTGGAGTGGCTGGGGCTAGCGTTAGCCTTTGCTGGTTTCGTCTACTTGCTCCTTCCTAATGTAACATCACCTTCCTTTATGGGATTTGTACTAATGTCTTTATCAGGCGTGGCTTGGGGCCTGTATACTTGGCGAGGTAAATTATCCAAACAGGCATTATGGACAACAACAGCTAATTTTACTCGCACTCTACCTATCTTATTGGTTGTTTTTTTGTGTTTGCTTTGGTTTGGCGATAGCCATGTTTCCCGACAAGGAATCGCCTTGGCTGTACTGTCTGGCGCGGTGATGTCAGGCTTAGGATATGCTTTATGGTATGCCGTCTTGCCTCTAATCAGTGCTTCAATGGCTGCGGTTCTGCAACTTCTGGTACCCATCATTGCAACCTTTGGTGGCATTATTTTTTCGGGTGAAAATATGAGTTTCCATCTAATGTCAGCCACACTGGTGGTTATTCTTGGTGTTTTGTTGGTGATACTGGGTAGAAAATAGTGAGTATATTTGGTGCGTTTTATTGTATTGATCTATTTTGGTGCTCGCTTGTGATGCAAAATGGGGAGTGAGAAATGGCCCAATGCGTGGGCCATTTAAAGACAATGCGAAATAAGGCGATTTTTAAGAAGACAGAGCCACATATGCCACAGTAAAGGCGTTTTCTTGGAAGGCTTTTAACCCTGTGGCTTTGAAAGCAACCGGTAATGGGTGACTTTGTAATGTTTCTTTGATGCTGGCGTTGTTATACAGATTGACTTGCACCGTATCGATAAGCTGTATCGCGGCTTCAATCTTGAAACCAATGGCACCGCCGGCAAATTTTCCTTTGGTTGGACGTTCCTTAATAGCAACATGGGTCACTTTGTAATCTTCAAATAATTTTTTTAGCGTGAATTGGAATTTACGCACGCTTTCACTGTCGTTTGGCTGACTTAATGCTAGGCGAATTTGTCGGCAATCTGGTATCTGAAACAAACCATCTTGTTTGGACAGTAAACATAAAATGGCTTCACTGCCTTTGATTTCGACACCACAAGTAATCATAAATGCACCTTCAATCATGAAATTTCTAGCATTATCTCATACTTACCTACATTCTAGCAGAGTAAAATACACTGCTTGTTTATAGCAAAAGAAGTCAGATCTAGGGCGAAAATAATGGCTTCTGGTTTATTACACTCTTTTCAAATTCATCACTCTCTTTATTAAGCGGAATGGGTTAGTATTTCGAGATATTATTTTGCAAAAATACAAATAACGATATTTTCTACTGAATAAATTCAAAAAACTGATTTTTCTTCGGTAGAAGTCTTTCTCTCACTTTGATGAAATTAGGTTGAAGCAAATGACTGTTCAATCGCCATTAGGCGTGACACCACCGCAAGTAAAATCATTGGATGAAATTTTACCTCATGAGCCTCTGTTAATGATGGGAGCAGGCCCTGTACCTATCCCTGAACGTGTGGCCAAGGCAAACTCAGTGGTCATTAACCACTTAGGCAGTGTCATGGCGCAAGTGATTGATCAAGTCAAATCTATGGCCAGATATGTCTTCCAAACAGAGTCCAAATGGGTTCTTGGTGTCGCTGGACCAGCCTCAGCTGCGATGGAGATGGCAGTAGCCAATTTGTTGCAAAAAGACGAACGTATTTTATGCGTTAATAACGGATTTTTTAGTCATCGTATGGCAGAAATGGCGAGCCGAGTGGGGGCTGATGTCCATGAGTTACATGTTGGTACTCATGAAGCGGCTGACCCTGAAAGAGTGCGTAAAGCCATCGAAGAGACGCGTCCTAAAGTCCTGACTCTGGTGCAGGGGGAGACATCAAATACGGTTTTCAATCACAGTCTTGAAGCCATCGCCAAAATCGCCAAATCCTACGGTTGTCTAGTCGTGGTTGATGCGGTATGTACACTGAGCACCATGCCGTTGCAAATGGATGAATGGCAAGTGGATGTGGTGATTACGGGTGGACAAAAAGGCTTATCTTCTATTCCTGGTGCTTCCTTGTTGGCTTTTTCCGATGAAGCTTGGAATGTCATTAAAAATCGTACTCAACCGACTGCACAATGGTGTTTTGATGTGCAATTGGCCGAGAATTTTTGGCACAAGGATGGCTACCATTACACCGCGCCAGTGTCTGGCATTATGGCGTTGCATGAAGCGTTGAAATTGGTTTGTGAAGAAACCTTAGAGCAGAGATTTGCACGTCATTTGCGTTGCTCAAAAGCCTTGCAAGCTGGGATTCAGGGCATGGGCTTGGATTTGTTTATTGCTCCTGAAGCGCGTTTGAATTCCGTGGTGGGAATCAATATTCCACAAGGTTTAACGGCTAATCAAATTTGTCATCATATTTCTGATGTCTATCGTGTGGAAATCGCCGGTTCTTTTGGGCAACCAATTGTGCGTATCGGTCAAATGGGTGAGCAATGTCGTGAGCATAACTTATTTAGAACACTGCACGCGCTTGGCAGCACCATGCGAGATTTAGGCGTGAAAGTGGATCAACCCAATGGCATGGCGGAAATGGAGGCCTATCTGCAACGTGTGCCGCGTACGCTTTATCAAGTAGCTTAACGAAATGTTAGCGAGTTAGACTTTTCCAATATAAAAAATAATGATTAAAAGTTCTTAGTTTTATTGCAACTAAAGGACTTTTTTAAACGAGTTACCATGAAGCTTGGTATAAAAGGGTAATAAATGAAAATAAGAAAATTTCGTTATTTAATTATATTGGTAGTGTTCTTGTGTCTTGGATGTGCAACCCATAATGGTTTGAGTGATGATCAAATCAAAATGGATCAAGACTATGAATATGCAATGAACGTTTATACTGGTCAGAACGGAGAAGAGCAAGATTATGACAAAGCTGTTTCGTTATTTAGTGCGTCTGCAAAAAATAATGATATAAGGGCTCAAGTATTTTTAGGGATCATATATGTATATGGTGCAGGGGTAAACGTTGATTATAAAAAAGCGAGAACACTCCTAGAGAAAGCCGCAGAAAGAGGACACCCAAAAGCTTTATTTCAAATGGGGGATTTATATTTTAAAGGTCGAGGTGTAAAACAAGACTATGAACAAGCAATGATTTTTTATAAAAAATCTGCTCTAAAAGGTGATAAATGGGCTCAACTTTCTTTAGGTAATATGTATTTATCGGGTAAAAGCATAGAAAAAAATTATAAGACAGCGTTTGAATGGTATGAAAAATCAGCACTGCAAGGTAATGACATTGCACAATTCAATGTAGGATTTATGTATGAATCTGGTGTTGGCATCATGCAAAATACTGAAAAAGCTTTAGAGTGGTATAAAAAGTCTGCACAACAGGATAATAAGGAAGCACAAAAAAGGCTGAAAATACTCTTAGGTGCAAACTAATGTGCTTTATTCGGCATCAGACTGGCAAATAAAGCCCCAAAGCTAATGAACAAACAGGCAATAATCTGACCTTGGCTCAGGTGCGCGTCAGTGAATAGTCCTAGCCATGCGGTTGAAAGAGCGGGAGCTGTGTAAGACAGTACGCCAAGCAAAGAAAGGTTGCCGCGTTTTACGCCAACATCCCAGCAGAAAAATGCCACCCCGACAGGGCCTAACCCTAATCCAAAAATCGCCAACCAAGTGCTAGCCTTCAGAGAAGAGGGCGTTGTTTCTAGAGCAAGGTGACTGATTCCCGCCAATAGGCTAGTGATTAAGCAATACCAAAGAACAGAACTGGATGGCACTTGCTGAAAGCGACGATTCGCCACCGAATAGCTTGACCAAATTAAGGCGCAAGCAAAAGCCGCCGCATACCCTGTCCAATGAGTCTTAAAGCCTACCACATCGGTTGATTGTGTTTTCGATTGCAACATGATTCCAGTGCCTACAAAGGCGATAACCGCTCCGACCAAATGAGTCCAAGAAAGTCCATTTCTACTGGTCAAACCTGCTAAAAGGACAATTAACAGTGGCCATAAATACGCGATTAATCCGGCCTCAACTGGCGGTGCGTGTTGGAAAGCATAGAAATAACAAAAGTGATAAAAGAAAAATCCAAGTCCACCCATTACGATGGCCTGTTTAGGGGTTTTTTGCCAAGACAACGTCAGTTCACCTTTAAGTAAATACACAACAAAGAATAACAGTGTGGCAACACCAAAAGTGATGGCCAATAACAGCAAAGGTGGCACCAAACCGGCTTGTGTGGTGAATAAGGCGAGGCTACTCCATAACAAGATAGCGATGCTGCCTATTAAGGTTGCTTGTGGGGAAATACTGGTGGTTGAACTCATTGGATGTCCTTATAAAAAAACGGCTTTTTATGTAAGTAAGGTTAACCTCATTGCAGTAACAAGGCATTGTCGAAAATCTCTGAATGTCTTGTTAAAAATCGTTTTGAGATGGGTGCTGAATAAGAAAAAAGCCATTTGACAGGGTGGTGACAGGTTTAAAAGGTAAGGTGATGACCTTCAAGTTTACTGAGTAATCTATCTGGCAAACTTGACTCGCTAACAAAAACAATAAACAAGCTGGAGAAAATCATGCTTAAAAACCTATCTTTGAAGTCTGTTCTTGTGTCTGGTGCAGTCGCACTTTCTATGGTTGGACAGGCTCATGCCTATGAACCTGCTCGCAGTGCTGAATGTATCGCTCCGGCCAATCCTGGTGGTGGTTGGGATTTTACTTGCCGTAGTGTCGGTAAAGTTCTAGTTGATCAAGATTACATTAAAGGTAATGTACAGACAGTGAACATGTCTGGCGCTGGTGGTGGTGTTGCATTTGCGCATACGGTCAGTAAACGAGCTAAAGATGACAGTTTAATCGTTGCAGCCAGTACTGCGACAACCACTCGTCTTGCTCAAGGTCAATTCCCTGGCATGAACTCTGATCAAGTAAAATGGGTAGGTACTTTGGGAGCAGACTACGGCATCATAGCGGTAGGTAAAGATTCAAAATACACTTCTCTTACTCAACTTTTAGACGCGTTGAAGGAAGATCCTACTTCTGTAAAGTTCGCAGGCGGTAGTGCGTCAGGTGGTTGGGATCATCTAAAAGTCTTAATGACGGCTCAAAAAGCCCAAGTGAAAGACCTGCCTAAAGTTCGTTACCTAGCCTTCAGTGGTGGTTCTGAAGCCTTGGTTCAGGTTGTTGGTGGACACGTTGATGCCTTCACCGGCGATGTTTCTGAAGTAAAAGGCTTTATGGATTCTGGTGACCTTCGTGTTTTGGCTGTGTTGTCTGCAGAACGTTTGCCAGCACCTTTTAATAGCATTCCGACCGCAATGGAACAAGGTATTGATTCTGTTGCACCAAACTGGCGTGGTTTCTATGTACCAGGTAAAGCCAGTCAAGCTTCTTATGATTGGTGGGTGAATACCATGGATGAGTTATACCAAACTCAAGAATGGAAAGACATCATGACCAAGAATGGTTTGATGCCATTTCACAAGTCTGGTGCTGACTTTACTCAATTCGTTAAAAATCAAACCTTGGATATTCAAATCCTGTCAAAAGACATTGGTTTGATTCGTTAATAGCAGACCGCTATTTGGAGAGGGCAACCTCTCCTTTTTTCCTATGTCCTTTAATCTAACATGGAGCAGAAACATGCGCGTGAATGATCGTGTGTTTGGCATGCTGATGCTAATTCTTGCCGTAGCATACGGCTGGCAAGCGACCCAATTTCCTGTGCCTTTTGGTGGTCATGAAAGTGTTGGGCCAGAAACTTTCCCCATCATGCTGTCTATTATCTTAGGGATCAGTTCAATTTACATGATGGTGCGTCCTGATGAAGACGAAAAATGGGCGCCAGCTGCCATGTTAGTTGAACTGACCGTCGTTGTGCTGTCTATGCTGGCATTCGCTTGGGCAATTGAGCCAATTGGTTTTATGCCTGCAGCGGCTTTAGTAGTGAGTTTCTTATGTTGGCGAATGGGAGCCAGTATCACCAAGAGTGTGATTACCGGTGTCGTCAGCTCAGTCAGTATCTTCTTGCTGTTTAATAATGTGCTTGAGCTAGCACTGCCTCTCGGTTTGTTGGAGTTTTAATATGGATACGATCAGCTTATTGATGCAGGGCTTTGCCGTTGCATTATCGCCCGAAAGTATTATGTTTGCCGTGACAGGTGCCATCTTAGGGACATTAATTGGTGCTTTGCCGGGCCTAGGTCCAGCCAATGGTGTGGCGATTCTTATTCCTTTGGCATTCAGCTTGGGCTTGTCGCCAACCTCTTCTTTAATCTTATTGACGTCTGTTTATGCTGGTGCCATGTACGGTGGGCGTATTTCGTCAATCTTACTGAACATTCCTGGTGATGAGCCTGCCATGATGACCTGTTTAGACGGTTATCCTATGGCAGTAAAGGGGAAAGCCGCGGAAGCATTAGCCATTTCGGCCATTGCCTCTTTTATTGGGAGTTTTATTGCGACTATTGGTTTAGTGATTCTGGCGCCAATCCTAGCAAAATTTGCCCTGAAATTTGGCCCGTCTGAATACTTTGCTTTGTTTGCGCTGGCGTTTGCCACTTTGGGTGGTATTACCGGTAAAAATCAATTTAAAACCCTAATGGCCGCGGCCATTGGTTTGATGATTGCCACTGTGGGGATTGATATTTCAACAGGGGTGCAACGCTATACGTTTAATACCCTTGAACTCTTTGAAGGGGTAGATTTCATCATTGCTATTGTCGGTTTGTTTGCCATCAGTGAGTTGTTGTTCTTCCTAGAACGACACGCAGGAGATGGTTTGAAACAAGTGGCCATTAATAAGCTGAAGTTAAGCGCGCAAGACATTATCAAAGTATTACCTGCTTCCATTCGCGGTGCTTTATTAGGCTTTGTGTCTGGTGTTTTACCGGGTGCTGGTGCGTCTTTGGGGAGTTTTATAAGTTACACGCTGGAAAAACGTACGTCTGATAAAGGTGAGTTTGGTAAGGGTGATCCTCGTGGCGTGGCTGCACCTGAAGCGGGTAACAATGGTGCCGCTTCAGGTGCCTTGGTGCCAATGCTGACGTTAGGTGTACCAGGTAGTGGTACCACCGCGGTTTTGCTGGCCATGCTGATCTCTTTAAATATTTCCCCAGGACCAATGTTGTTCCAGCAAAATGCGGACTTGGTGTGGGGGGTTATTGCGGCCATGTTTGTGGGTAACTTGGTATTGCTTTTGTTGAACATTCCTATGGTTGGGATTTTCGTTAAGCTGTTGAGTATTCCACCCAAATACTTGATGCCAATTGTTACCTTGATTGCGTCAGTGGGGATTTATTCAGTTAGTCACAGTGCGTTGGACTTGTACTTTATGGTGGGCTTTGGTGTCGCGGGATACATATTCCGTAAAGTGGACATTCCATTGGTGCCCATTATTTTAGGCATGTTGCTTGGACCCGAAATGGAAAAAAGCCTTCGCCATGCGTTAGTATTGTCCGATGGTGATTGGACTGTTCTGCTCAATAGTGGCCTGAGTATTGGTTTGTGGCTAGTGGCCATTTTAGGCTTGGTACTGCCGATATTGATCGGGCCTATTGTGCGAGCGAAAATGGCAAAATCTAAACATGTGGGTGATTAATATTTAGCACTCTGCAATATAGATTAAAAATTCGAACCGTTTTAGCGGTTCGAATTTTTTGCGTTTTAAACAATAAAAATGAGAAAGCCAATCTATTATGCGAATTTTAGTGGTTGAAGATACGCAAGTGTTAGGACAAGCAATTTGTGAAAGGCTAACCAGCCTTGGCCATGGAGTAGATCTGATCTGTGATGGCAAGCAAGCGGATCATATGCTTAAGTATCAAGCAGTCGACTTGATACTCTTGGATTTAAACTTGCCAGGTTTGTCTGGCTTACAACTCTTACAAAAACTCCGTCAGCGAGATGACGATACGCCAGTGCTTATTTTAACGGCGCGAGATCAAATTGAAGATCGTATTCGTTTATTGGACGCCGGAGCCGATGATTACCTGACCAAGCCTTTTGATTTTGGTGAGCTGGAAGCACGTTGTCGCGCCTTGTTGAGACGAAAGCAAGGTTATGCTGCGAATGTTACCGAACATGGTAATATTCGGGTGAATCGTGACAGTCGCCAAGTGTTTGTCAATGATGAACTCACCGCCATTACCAACAGAGAGTTTCGCTTGTTGGAAATCTTTTTAGGCCATCTAGGTCGTGTTTTGAGTAAGGACGAAATAACCGATCATTTGTTTAATTTTGATGAAACACCTGGGCCCAATGCTATTGAGTTGTATGTTGGACGTTTACGAAAAAAATTAGCGATGGGGGATTTGCGAATTAGTACCTTACGAGGAATCGGTTATGTGGCAGAAATCACTCAGTCCGCAAAATCTGAGTGAAGAAGAAAAGCAGGCGCTGAAAAACGCGCCTTCTTTACGCTTCCGATTCATCATTGCGGGTGTTTTAGTGATAGGCGTCATTGCTGTTATCGCGGTGAATTTGATTTTCGATTACAGTCGTCAGCTTGCCGATTTATCTTACGATCGTTTGCTGCGCAGTGCGTTACTGCAAATGGATGAAAATATTGTCTTGATTGATAACCAAATCAGCGTGGATATTCCTTGGTCGGCGTTTGCCACCCTAGCACAAGCCGATGAAGACAGAGTGTTTTACAAGGTGGAAAGTCAGGAACAAGGCTTTATCACAGGTTATGAAAGCTTAGTTTCAACTCCACCAGAGCCCCCTGAATTAGATCAAATCCAGTTTTATAATCAAGAGTATTCCGGTGAATCGGTGCGTTTCGCTTGGTTAGAACGTCATCTTACTGACCCTGAAAGTGCGCAAACCGTTCGAATTTTACTGGGTCAAACGCGTCTCTCTCGTGAACGCATGGCAACTTCGATTACGCAACGGGCATTAGAGGTGGTGATCGTTATTGCTTTGGTGGCAATCGCCTTGATTATCTTCGGCAGTCATTTGGTGTTGCGTCCTTTGCATCGTATTGAATGGGCCCTAGAAGAGCGGGTCATGGGAGACTTAACCCCTATTACATTGAACACACCCAAAGAAACTCATCATCTTAAAGTGGCGATTAATCACTTCATGGAGCGCTTGCAAAGTAACCTTGAGCAGCTTGAAAATTATACCGCGGATGCAGCCCATCAGTTGCGAACTCCATTAGCCAGTCTTAAGGCTCTAGCAGAGAATGCCCGCGATCATACCTCCCCGGAAAAACAACATATTGCCTTAGAAAATATTGTCAGACAATGTGATGATTTAAGCCAAACGGTCACCTTGTTATTGAATCAGGCGGTGGTTTCTCATCGTTTACAAACCCATCGACTAGAGGCGATTGATTTGCTGGTCCCCATAAAAGCGTCTTGTCGTGAACACGCAGTAACGGCTTTGCATCATGGGGTACATTTGTCCTTTGAAGCGTCGGTGCCACAAGCTTGGGTTTTAGGTGACGCTTTTGCCATGCAGCAAATGATGCAAAATTTGCTTGAGAATGCTGTACGTTATAGTGGTCAAGCAGGAGATGAAGAGAAAGAAGTGATTGTTATGGTGACAGAATCAGAGAAGAGCTTTCGAATCCAAGTGATAGATTATGGTGATGGTATTGCCGATGATGAGAAAGAAAGGGTCTTCGAACGATTCTATCGCGCTCGCTATGACATTGCTGGAAGTGGAGTGGGCTTATCTATGGTAAAAGACATTCTGGATTATCATCACGCGACCATCAGCATTCTGGATACCCGGCCTAAAGGCACCACATTCCAAGTCGAGATTGAAAAGCTGAAGGGCTTTCGGGAGCACCGTCAATGAGAACCCTGCTGTTTGTTTGCTTTTTAATGTCCTGTTCTAAGACGTTGGCCGAAGTGCCAACGGTATGGTTTGGAAAAACCAATGCATCGCGCGTCTTGGTGATTAACTCGGCGTTGGATTTAAGCTCATTTGAACCGATTCTGCAGCGTTTTGTTGAGCAGTATCCTGACATCCGAGTGGCGTATCGTGATGTGAATACACTGGAATTGTATTATCTCACCATAGACCAACAGCCTAACCCTGAAGCCAGTTTGGCGATCAGCAGTGCGATGGATTTACACTTTAAATTGGTCAACGATGGTTATGCTCAAACCTATGAATCGACCAATACGGAAAATTTGCCCAGCGACTATAAATGGCGTAATCAATTGTTTGCTTTTTCGCTTGAGCCGATTGTTATGCTGGTGAACAAAAAAGCCTTTCCAGGCCCTTTACCTCAAGACAGGCAATCCCTATTACAGACGATTCGTCAATATGGCCCAGAGATGACCAAGCGAATTGGTACCTACGATATTCGCCAAAGTGGAGTTGGTTATTTGTTAGCCAGTCAGGATGCCAGACAGGCGGATTTAACATGGGGACGCTTGTTAGAAGCCTTCGGCAGTCATGATGTGCAAACCTATTGTTGTACTCATAATATTATTGATGATGTGGCTGATGGTAAGCTGGTGTTGGGTTATAACTTGTTGGGCTCTTATGCGTCGCAAAGAGCAAAAGACGATGACAGGTTAGAAATGATTCTGCCTAAAGATTTTACCTTAATGTTGATGCGTGCCGCCTTGATTCCAAAAGGTGCGCCTAATCCAACGGATGCGGGTTTATTTATTGACTTTTTATTGTCAGACCAAGCACAAGCTATGATGCAGCAACAAGGTCTGCTTTTTCCCATTCGACCCGATGAGCAAAATAAAGAGGATCCATTTGTGGTGAGCGCACCGGGACCAACCGGCATCATAGAGTTGGATCAGCAATTATTGGTAGGGCGTGATTATGCAAAACAACAGCGTTTCATCCGTAACTGGGAAATCGCCTTTGAGATTAATCAGCAGGAATGAGGCGATATTGTCCTGGCGTGGTGTTTTCGTATTGGCGGAATAAACGGACCAATGCACTGGCATTAGACAATCCCACTTTTTCGGCTACTTGCTCTAAGCTTTTATTACTCTGTTGAAGCCAGTACTTGGCTTGCTTTAGTTGTTGTGCTCTCTGGTATTGCTTGGGTGTCACCTGTAAATGACGCTTAAACAATACCGTTAGTTGGCTTTGGCTTAAATGCACTTCTTGGGCGACTTGTGCAATGCTCATTTCTAGGTTTTCAATCTGTTTGAGTAGATGAATCGCTTTTTGCAATCTCTGATCGGACTTGAAAATATGTTCATTAGGAATAGGGAGTAAGCTCTCTAGTAACGCTAAAGCCTGTTGTTTGCGAAACTTATCATTGTCTTTTACTAAGCTGGCAAGAAAAGGCAAGTAGGTTTGTGCTTGCGGTGTTAAGTCAATAAAAGCCTTTGTGCTAATGAGTTTTTCATCCCAAACGGGGAGCGCATTAAGAATCAGGCATTGATTATCCTCTAATGCCAAATGAGTATGCGCTTGTTGTTTGGAAATCATACAGGCTTGGCCCAGTTGAATATTGGCTTGTTGACCTTCGACTTCCAGATTGAGTTGGCCCGAAAGAGGCAAAACAATTTGTGTGTGCTGATGCAAATGTGCTCTCGCAGTATCTCGATAAGATAGGATTTCAAGGGCATCGCGCATATGACTTTACCTTATGCTTTTTCTCTTGGATTCGACTCGCTTAGGGAACTAATGCAAACTTATGTAGACTGATACTCTATCTTGAACTCATGAAAAGCAAAAGGGGAATCTATGCGCAACCTGTGGATTGGGTGGTTGGTGCTTTGTTGTCAGGCTGTTCATGCCGAGGTGGCATTGCAAATTTTGGATCAAGATCAACAGCCAGTGGCGGATGCTGTGGTATTGGTAGCCAGTAAGCAAGTAGACACACCACAACAAAATGCCATCATTGATCAAATAGATTCGGCTTTTGTGCCACGTGTGGCGGTCATTCAAAAGGGTCAGTCGATAGGTTTTCCTAATAGTGATGATATTCGTCATCACGTTTACAGCTTCTCAGCGCCTAAAAGCTTTGAAATCAAGTTATATAAAGGCTCTGATATTGCTCCCATTGAGTTTGATAAAGCAGGTTTAGTAATTCTAGGCTGTAATATTCATGATGATATGATTGGTTACATTTTAGTGGCGGATAATCAATTTGCCGTAAAAAGTAATAAAAAAGGTTGGGTCACTTTACCAGTTGAAGCAGGAGATGAGATCACCATTTGGAGTGATCGTTTTGTGGCTGGCTTGGAGCATAGACAGAATTTCACTGTAGGATCAGCCAAACAACAAAGTGTCAGTTTGGAATTGTACCCTGCTCTTGAGATGTCAGATCATCAAGGTCATGACAGCGTATATGATTGGTAATGTGTTTGGGAATGGGCCTTATTTTTGGGCAAAGGGGATAAGCAGATAAATTTACAGATCGAGATACAGAAACGACATTCAAAATAAATTGTTATCCTGTATCCTGTTAGTCAAAATCAGTTTAGATATTTTAAGATTTGGCCCAAAAAACGCCTGCAAACCATTGTTTTATAATAAATTTAAGCCTCATCGTGGTGTTTAAGATGGGCCTATAGTATGGTAACACTGCATCTAGGATGCTCTTCTGCATAAATGAGACTTCATTAACAATGTCTTTAATGCGAATCCGTGAAAAGTAAATTTGCTTTTTTATACTGATTTATCGGTATTGGTTCGATTATCCACTATTTTTGTAGAATCAATGCTTGGATTTTAAACTGCCGTCATTGGCTTCAAACAAGGAACCTAAAGGATGGAAATTCTTCTTCATTATTTATTAAGCGTGCAATTTTTAGTTCTTATTCTGGCGGTTGTGCTGTTGAAGAGTTCGATAAAATTTGTGCCACAAAACCGCGCTTTTTTGATTGAGCGTTTTGGCAAATACCAATCGACAAAAGAAGCAGGCTTAAATTTCATTGTGCCATTTGTTGATCGTGTGGCTGCAGACCGTTCATTAAAAGAACAGGCTGTTGATGTTCCCGAGCAAAGTGCGATTACCAAGGATAATATTTCACTGCACGTGGACGGCGTTTTGTATTTTCGCGTTTTGGATCCATACAAAGCCACTTACGGTGTCGATAATTATGTCTTTGCGGTGACGCAATTGGCGCAAACGACCATGCGTTCAGAGTTGGGTAAAATGGAATTAGACAAAACCTTTGAAGAGCGTGATCAGTTGAATACCAACATAGTATCTTCCATTAATGAGGCTGCTGGTCCTTGGGGTATTCAGGTGTTACGTTACGAAATCAAAGACATCGTTCCGCCACATTCTGTGATGGAAGCCATGGAAGCGCAAATGAAGGCTGAGCGGGTTAAGCGTGCGCAGATTCTTGAATCTGAAGGTGATCGTCAAGCGGCGATTAACCGTGCGGAAGGTGAAAAGGCGTCTGTTGTTCTAGCGGCTGAGGCTGATAAAGAAGAGCAAGTTTTACGTGCCGAAGGTGAAGCCAAAGCCATTGTTGCAGTGGCAGAAGCACAAGCTGAAGCCTTGCGTAAAGTGGGTGAAGCGGCGGCGACAGATGAAGGCCAAAAAGCCATTCAATTGGATCTAGCAACCAAGGCCATTGAGGCAAAGCGTGCCATTGCTAAAGAATCTTCTGTGGTATTGTTGCCTGATGGTGCAACAGACGCTTCTTCCTTAGTTGCGCAAGCTACTAGCATTATTCAGCAAATGTCTAAAGGTAACTGAAGATGAGTTTTTTCACCGATAATTTAGCTCAAAGCCTACTCGTTATAGGTTTGATTCTATTGGTGATTGAAGTCGCCGTGTTGGGCTTTGCTACCTTCTTTTTATTTTTTGCTGGCGTCGCAGCCATTGGAACGAGCGTACTCTTGTACTTGGGTGTTATACAAGATACTTGGCTTAGCTCATTAATGAGCACTGGTGTGTTGACACTGGTGGCCGCTTTGCTTTTGTGGCGACCATTGAAAGCCATGCAAGCCAATGTAAGCAGTAAAAAGGCGCAAGGGGATTTAGTCGGTCATCAGTTTGTACTGCAAGATAGGGTATCGGCTACTGAGTCACCCAGTTACTCTTATTCAGGGGTGAAATGGCAGCTGGTTAGTCCGCAGACTCTTGAAGTCGGAACACGAGTTGAAGTGACTGAAGCGGAAGTGGGTGTGTTTCACATCAAACCCGTTGACTGAAAGGGCTTTAAGTAATCAAAAAAAACCAGACAGATGAAATCTTGTCTGGTTTTTTTTTGAGATTATCAACGTAGGATGAGTAAAGGGATAGTGCTTTCAATGATCATTTTACTGGTATTGCTACCGACAAAAAATTGACGCACTTTGGAATGAGCGTAAGCGCCCATCGCCATTAATTCGATATTGTGATCCTCACGATACTGAGTAAGAACTGGGTAGATTTTTCCCGGTAATAGGCTGCTTGTAACTTGGAAGCCTTCCTTCTCTAGTATGTTTTGAGCTTGTGTGAGTTTACCTCTGCGTTCAGGTGTGTCTTCACCTGCCATAACCAAATGGCAAGGTAAGCCTGACAATAGAGGGCTTTTGGCAATACGAGTAATGGCATTATCAGCCGCCTCGCGACCGTCGTATGCGATCATGAAATTTTGAGGTGCTTCAAATTCTCCAATAGTGATAAGAATTGGACGGTGTTGGCTGCGGGCCACTTTCTCAATGTGAGAGCCAATGGTGTGTGCATTCATTTTGTGATTGCTGCCATATCGGCCAAGTACAATTAAGCGAGTATCTTCTTCCAACTCGGATAAGCTTTCAGTCAGTTCGCCATGTCGTTGTAGCTGGGATACCTGATTGGCTCCAGATGACAGAGCAAACGATTTCGCTTTGTCGAGAATCAATTTACCGTGCTCTAACGCCAGTTTGGCGCGTCTGGCATCCAATTCGACCAGTTCTTCTAATAGGTGTTCACGGCTACCAAAACCGATGGAGCCGGACAAATCTTCTTCTGTCCGGCTTTCTTCTTTTTCCAAGGAGTGCAGGAGTATCAGGGGACAGGTTAATTTTTTAGCAGCCCAAACTGAGGCGGCTGTTATGTGTTCTGATAAAGATGAACCATCAATACAGGCGATGACATTGTTCATGATTGCACTCCTTTTTTTGATTTTTATTAGTGCCCACCCATGAGTTTTTCAACTTCTTCTGGATTGTTGTGAACGCCAAATTTATCGACCACGGTGGCACTGGCTTCATTCATGCCGATTAATTCCACTTCTGCGCCTTCTCGACGGAATTTAATCACTACCTTGTCCAGAGCCGATACGGCAGTGATGTCCCAAAAATGCGCATCAGATAGATCAATCGTAACCTTTTCAACGGCTTCTTTAAAATCAAATGATCCATTAAATTGATCTGAAGAAGCAAAAAACACTTGGCCAATTACCTTGTATTTACGATGGGCTTTATGATCGCCTTGCTCTTTTTTAACCGCCATAAAGCGACCAATTTTATTGGCAAAGAACATAGCTGCGAGTAGTACACCAACAAATACTCCCAGCGCCAAATTGTGTGTATAGACCACAATAGATACCGTAGCCAGCATAACAATATTAGTCGACAAAGGGTGCTTTTTCAGATTGATAACGGATTCCCAAGAGAAAGTACCAATGGACACCATGATCATGACGGCAACCAAGGCTGCCATTGGAATTTGACCAATTAACTCGTCTAAGAAAACCACCATAATTAAGAGTAAGAAGCCTGCGATAAAGGTGGAAAGACGACCACGACCGCCGGATTTAACATTGATAACCGATTGACCAATCATGGCACAACCTGCCATACCACCCAGTAAACCAGAAGTGATATTGGCCACGCCTTGGCCTTTACATTCGCGGTTTTTATCGCTTTTTGTGTCCGTGAATTCATCGACAATAGTGGCTGTCATCATGGATTCTAATAAGCCTACCACAGCAAGACCAAGGGAGTAGGGCAGTATGATCCACAAGGTTTCTAGGTTTAGTGGTACATCTGGCCATAGGAAAACAGGCAAGGTATCTGGTAGTTCGCCCATGTCACCAACCGTGCGAATATCTAAGCCATATGTCATAGCAAAGGCTGTCAACAAAACGATACACACAAGTGGTGATGGAATGGCTTTACCGATAACAGGAATGAGTGGGAACAAGTAAATAATACCCAAGCCGACAGCTGTCATCGCATAAACATGCCAAGTGACATTGGTCAGCTCAGGTAACTGGGCCATAAAAATGAGAATGGCCAAAGCATTTACAAAGCCTGTTACCACAGAGCGTGAGACGAAACGCATTAAACTACCGAGTTTCAGGTATCCGGCAATAATCTGAAACACCCCCGTTAGCAAAGTGGCAGCGAGCAAGTATTGCAAGCCATGTTCCTTTACTAGGGTTACCATGAGTAGGGCCATGGCACCCGTGGCAGCAGAAATCATACCTGGACGACCACCGAAAAACGAAATAACCACAGCAATACAGAATGAAGCGTATAGACCAACCTTAGGATCTACTCCTGCTATGATAGAGAATGCTATGGCTTCAGGTATGAGGGCCAAGGCAACCACTGTCCCAGCGAGTGAATCGCCTTTTATATTTGAGAACCAATCTCGTTTTATCGAATCGATCATTTATTACCTTCTGTCGTATGTATTTAGCAATGAGAGTTTTGCCGCTAAGAGAGACGCTGAGGAGCAGATGAGGTCAAGTTAACCTGTTGCTAAAGCTACTTTTAGTGTCATGAGTAGAAGCTGCAGCATCAAATTAAATTGATGAGTACGAGCGTCCAAAAATTAGGCGAAATTATAAAGACTTAGCACATTTAAGGCAATCATAAGGGAAGTTTATGATGCTAAGGTTACATTGCTTAACATTTCGCTACAAAAGCAAGGCGTTGACTGTACCAAGGTACAATAGCAGATAGGTGTTATGTCTCTTATTCTTTAGTTAATCATACATTAAATCCGTTAGTCATCGGAGACACTACATGAGCGACAATCAATTATCCTTCGCAACTCTTGGTCAACCTGTTGGCCTTGTTACCCAGCTAACTGGTGTTGCTGTGGTTGAATCCATCGATGGTCAAGAGCGGGTTGTTAGACTTGGTGATCCTATTTTTTTTGGTGAAGTGGTTAAAACCAGTAACAATAGCAACATCACCATTACATTTATCGATGAATCAGAAATAGTGATTGGTGATGAATCAATTGTTGAAATAAATGATGAAGTCTATAACTCAGGTGACGATGACGATTTAGTGGCGGACTCTTCTACTGACGCCGATGCGATTCAAGCTGCTATCGAGGCGGGAGAGGACCCTACTTTGATTCAAGATGCGCCAGCAGCAGGTGAATCAAACATTGATGAACAAAACAGAGTAGATGTTTCCATAGAACGAAATGATGATAGCGCATTGCCAGGTTTTGGTAATGATGGCATATCCTCTTTGCCTACTTATGGATACGATACAACCAATGGAGCGAATAGTGCTTCAGGGCGTTTGCCTGCAAGTAGTTTTGACAACACGACTTCCAATTCAACGTCTGGTTCAGACACTCAAGCCCAAGCGGGTACAGTGATTATTAATACCATTACCCAAGATGATCAAATCAGCTCAGAAGAAGCGGCTGGTAATGTCACGGTAACGGGTACTGCAACGGGTGGTGATATTTCTCAAGGTGATACCGTTACCTTGGTAATCAATGGTCAAACTTACAGCACAGAGGTGGCTCAAAATGGTACTTGGTCAGTTGAGGTAGCTGGTTCAGATCTTGTTGCCGACACTGATTTTGATGCGGTGGTAACCTCCACTAATGAGTTTGGAGCTCAAGTGCAAAGTGTGGGCTCATCAACACACACAGTTGATGACAGTGAATTGTTGATTAACCTTGATATTGATCCTATTACAGAAGACAGTACCATAAACGCGAATGAAGCGGACAGTACCGTTACCATAACAGGTAGGGTAACGGGCGATGCTTTTGAATCTGGCGTGGTTACTTTAACCATTAATGGTGTTGAGTATACGGCGCAAGTCAATACAGAAGATGGTACTTGGTCTGTCGACGTTGCGGGCAGTGATTTGGCGGCGGATACTGATACACAAGTATCCGGTTCTGTTAGCGTTAGTAATAATATTGGGCAAACTGGCTCTTCAACCACTACTGAAAGCTATTTTGTCGATACTGGTGCGAGAGCATCAATTCGTGTTGATGAGATTACTCAAGACGACATTATTAACGAGGAAGAAAGTAACCAAACTGTGACTGTTTCTGGTCGAGTAGGGTTCGATGCTTCAGCTGGTGATATTGTCTCTATGACTATTGGTGGCACCTTATACACTGCCACCGTTCAAGCCAATAAAACATGGAGTGTTGACGTCGCTGGTAGTGACTTAGTTAGTCAGGGAACTTCTTTTACGGCAACAGTATCTGGCGAAGATGATGCTGGTAATCCATATTCAGCAACAACAACGGCAACCTATGGCGTTGACTTAGAAGCCACGGCGGGTACGGTTACCGTTAACAACATCACTCAAGATGATGTGATCAATGCGACCGAAGCTGCTCAAACAATTGCTGTTACTGGTACTGCCGCGGGCGGTGATATTGCCGCTGGTGATACTGTTACACTTGAAATCAATGGTGAAACTTACACCACCAGGATTGACGAAGATGGCACTTGGTCTGTTGATGTGGCAGGCGCTGATCTTGCTGCGGATACGGCATTTGATGCGGTGGTGAGTTCAAGTGATGAAGCGGGTAACACTGTTGAATCCACAGGCTCGTCCACTCACACGGTCGATACCGAAGCAACCGCTGGCACAGTGACTGTCGGTGCGATTACTCAAGATGATGTCATTAACGCTCAAGAAAGCGGCGAAACTATTGTTGTATCTGGTACCGCAACAGGCGGCGATATTTCTGCAGGTGATACCGTTACTCTGGTGATTAACGACACGGAATACAGCACTACGGTTGATGAAGATGGCACTTGGTCGGTGGATGTATCGGGTGCTGACTTGGCTGCTGATACGGCGTTCGATGCTGTTGTTACATCTTCTGATGCGGCGGGCAATACTGTCGAATCCACTGGCTCTTCGACTCATACGGTGGATACCGAAGCTACTGCTGGTACTGTCACGGTTGGTGCAATTACTCAAGATGACGTGATCAATGCAGCCGAGTCAGAACAAACTATCGCTGTCTCTGGCACCGCTTCAGGCGGTGATATTGCTGAAGGCGATACCGTCACACTGGAAATCAATGGTGAAACTTATACTACCACCGTCTCAGAAAACGGTACTTGGTCTGTCGATGTATCTGGTGCTGACTTGGCGGCGGATACCGAGTTCGATGCTGTGGTGACATCTTCTGATGACGCTGGCAACACTGTTCAATCTACTGGTACGTCTACTCACACAGTTGATACCGAAGCAACTGCGGGTACGGTAACCGTAGACAACATCACGGAAGACGATGTGATCAACGCCACTGAAGCCGCTGGTACTGTATCTGTATCGGGTACGGCTGAAGGCGGTGACATTGCTTCTGGTGATACTGTTACACTTGAAATCAATGGTCAAACTTACACTACCACCGTCTCAGAAAATGGTACTTGGTCTGTTGATGTGGCGGGATCGGATCTGGCGGCGGATACGGCCTTCGATGCGGTGGTTAGCTCAAGTGATGCAGCTGGCAACAGAGTGGAATCCACTGGCTCATCTACTCACACGGTGGATACCGAAGCCACGGCTGGTACTGTCACGGTTGGTGCGATCACTCAAGATGATGTCATTAATGCGGCTGAATCTGAGCAAACGATTGCTGTTACTGGTACCGCTTCAAGCGGTGATATTGCTGCAGGTGATACTGTTACACTTGAAATCAATGGTCAAACTTACACTACCACCGTCTCAGAAAATGGTACTTGGTCTGTTGATGTGGCGGGATCGGATCTGGCGGCGGATACGGCCTTCGATGCGGTGGTTAGCTCAAGTGATGCAGCTGGCAACAGAGTGGAATCCACTGGCTCATCTACTCACACGGTGGATACCGAAGCCACGGCGGGTACGGTGACGGTTGGTGCGATCACTCAAGATGATGTCATTAATGCGGCTGAATCTGAGCAAACGATTGCTGTTACTGGTACCGCTTCAGGCGGTGATATTGCTGCAGGCGATACTGTCACACTAGAAATTAATGGTGAAACTTACACCACCACGGTTGACGAAGACGGCACTTGGTCTGTCGATGTGGCAGGCGCTGATCTTGCGGCGGATACGGCCTTCGATGCCGTGGTTAGCTCAAGTGATGCAGCAGGCAACACAGTGGAATCCACTGGCTCTTCGACTCATACGGTGGATACCGAAGCCACTGCGGGTACGGTTACCGTTAACAACATCACTCAAGATGACGTGATCAATGCGGCGGAATCGGAGCAAACGATTACTGTTACTGGTACGGCAACAGGTGGCGACATTGCTGCAGGCGATACCGTCACACTGGAAATCAACGGTGAAACTTACACTACCACGGTTTCAGAAAATGGTACTTGGTCTGTCGATGTGGCAGGCGCTGATTTGGCGGCGGATACGGCCTTCGATGCCGTTGTGACATCTTCTGATGCGGCGGGCAATACTGTTGAATCCACTGGCTCTTCGACTCATACGGTCGATACTGAAGCCACTGCTGGCACGGTTACCGTTAACAACATTACTCAAGACGATGTCATTAATGCTCAAGAAAGCGGCGAAACTATTGTTGTATCTGGTACCGCAACGGGTGGTGATATTGCCGAAGGCGATACCGTTACTCTGGTGATTAACGACACCGAATACACCACCACGGTTGACGAAGACGGCACTTGGTCGGTGGACGTAGCGGGATCGGATCTGGCTGCCGATACGGCCTTCGATGCGGTAGTGAGTTCAAGTGATGCAGCGGGTAACACAGTTGAATCCACTGGTTCATCAACTCACACGGTCGATACTGAAGCCACTGCTGGCACAGTGACGGTTGGTGCGATTACTCAAGATGATGTCATTAACGCGGCGGAATCGGAGCAAACGATTACTGTTACTGGTACGGCAACAGGTGGCGACATTGCTGCAGGCGATACCGTCACACTGGAAATCAACGGTGAAACTTACACTACCACGGTTTCAGAAAATGGCACTTGGTCGGTGGACGTAGCGGGATCGGATCTTGCTGCCGATACGGCGTTCGATGCTGTAGTTAGCTCAAGTGATGCCGCTGGCAACAGAGTGGAATCTACTGGCTCGTCCACACACAGAGTCGATACCGAAGCCACGGCGGGTACGGTGACTGTTAACAACATCACTCAAGACGATGTCATTAACGCGGCAGAATCTGAGCAAACGATTGCTGTTACTGGTACCGCAACAGGCGGCGATATTGCCGCTGGCGATACCGTCACTCTTGAAATCAACGGTGAAACTTACACCACCACGGTTGACGAAGACGGCACTTGGTCTGTTGATGTGGCGGGATCGGATCTTGCTGCCGATACGGCCTTCGATGCTGTAGTTAGCTCAAGCGATGCCGCTGGCAACACAGTGGAATCCACGGGTTCATCTACTCATACGGTGGATACCGAAGCTACGGCGGGTACGGTTACCGTTAACAACATTACTCAAGACGATGTCATTAACGCGGCGGAATCTGAGCAAACGATTGCTGTTACTGGTACTGCCGCGGGCGGTGATATTGCCGCTGGTGATACGGTTACCTTGGTGATTAACGACACCGAATACAGCACTACGGTTGATGAAGATGGCACTTGGACGGTGGATGTATCGGGTGCTGACTTGGCTGCTGATACGGCCTTCGATGCCGTGGTGACATCTTCTGATACAGCTGGCAACACTGTCGAATCCACTGGCTCATCTACTCACACGGTGGATACCGAAGCCACTGCTGGCAGAGTCACGGTTGGTGCGATCACTCAAGATGATGTCATTAATGCGGCTGAATCTGAGCAAACGATTGCTGTTACTGGTACCGCAACAGGTGGCGACATTGCTGCAGGTGATACCGTCACACTGGAAATCAATGGTGAAACTTACACCACAACCGTTTCAGAAAATGGCACTTGGTCTGTCGATGTAGCAGGTGCGGACTTGGCGGCGGATACGGCCTTCGATGCGGTCGTCACATCTTCTGATGCAGCTGGCAACACTGTCGAATCCACTGGCTCATCTACTCACACGGTGGATACCGAAGCCACTGCTGGCACAGTCACAGTTGGTGCGATCACTCAAGATGACGTGATCAATGCGGCCGAGTCGGAACAAACGATTGCTGTTTCTGGTACTGCAGCGGGTGGTGATATCTCGGCTGGCGACACGGTTACCCTGGTGATTAATGACACAGAATACACCACTACCGTCGACGAAGACGGCACTTGGTCTGTTGATGTGGCGGGATCGGATCTTGCAGAGGATACGGCCTTCGATGCGGTGGTTAGTTCAAGTGATGCAGCAGGCAACACAGTGGAATCCACTGGTTCATCTACTCACACGGTCGACACCGAAGCAACCGCTGGCACAGTAACGGTTGGTGCGATCACTCAAGATGATGTCATTAATGCGGCTGAATCTGAGCAAACGATTGCTGTTACTGGTACCGCTTCAGGTGGTGACATCTCGGCTGGCGATACCGTTACTCTGGTGATTAACGATACGGAATACACCACCACTGTCTCAGAAAATGGCACTTGGTCTGTTGATGTGGCGGGATCGGATCTGGCAGCGGATACGGCCTTCGATGCTGTGGTTAGCTCAAGTGATGCCGCTGGTAATACTGTCGAATCGACTGGCTCATCTACTCATACGGTCGACTTGGCTGCGGAAGCGGGTACGGTTATTGTTAACAACATCACTCAAGATGATGTCATTAACGCTCAAGAAAGTGGCGAAACCATCCTTGTTTCTGGTACGGCAACAGGTGGCGACATCGCTGCAGGCGATACCGTCACACTTGAAATCAATGGTCAAACTTACACAACTACTGTCTCAGAAAACGGTACTTGGTCTGTTGATGTGGCTGGTGCTGATCTTGCGGCGGATACAGCATTTGATGCCGTGGTTAGCTCAAGTGATGCAGCTGGCAATACAGTGGAATCCACAGGTTCATCTACTCATACCGTGGATACCGAAGCCACGGCGGGTACAGTGACGGTTGGTGCGATTACTCAAGATGACGTAATCAATGCGACCGAAGCTGGTCAAACAATTGCTGTTTCTGGTACTGCAGCGGGTGGTGATATCGCTGCAGGCGATACCGTCACTCTGGTGATTAACGACACCGAATACACCACCACGGTTGATGAAAACGGTACTTGGTCTGTCGATGTAGCGGGATCGGATCTGGCTGCGGATACGGCCTTCGATGCCGTGGTGAGTTCAAGTGATGAAGCGGGTAACACTGTTGAATCCACAGGCTCGTCCACTCATACGGTAGATACCGAAGCAACCGCTGGTACAGTCACGGTTGGTGCGATCACTCAAGATGATGTCATTAACGCTCAAGAAAGTGGCGAGACTATTGCTGTATCTGGTACCGCAACAGGCGGCGATATTGCCGCTGGCGATACCGTCACTCTTGAAATCAATGGTGAAACTTACACCACCACGGTTGACGAAGATGGCACTTGGTCTGTTGATGTGGCGGGATCGGATCTTGCTGCCGATACGGCCTTCGATGCTGTAGTTAGCTCAAGTGATGCAGCGGGTAACACTGTTGAATCCACTGGCTCTTCGACTCACACGGTGGATACCGAGGCCACTGCTGGCACAGTGACTGTCGGTGCGATTACTCAAGATGACGTGATCAATGCGACCGAGGCTGGTCAAACTATCGCTGTCTCTGGCACCGCTTCAGGTGGCGACATCGCTGCAGGCGATACTGTTACACTGGAAATCAATGGTCAAACTTACACCACCACAGTCTCTGAAAATGGTACTTGGTCGGTGGACGTAGCTGGTGCTGACTTGGCGGCGGATACAGCGTTCGATGCCGTGGTTAGCTCAAGTGATGCAGCAGGCAACACAGTGGAGTCTACCGGTTCCTCAACACACACAGTCGACTTAGCCGCGGAAGCGGGTACTTTGACTGTCGATGCGATTACTCAAGATGATGTCATTAACGCTCGAGAAAGTGGTGAAACGATTGCTGTTACTGGTACCGCAACAGGTGGCGATATTGCTGCAGGCGATACCGTCACACTGGAAATCAATGGTCAAACTTATACTACTCAAGTAGCCGAAGACGGTACTTGGTCTGTTGATGTGGCAGGTGCTGACCTTGCCGAAGACACGGCGTTTGATGCTGTAGTTAGCTCAAGTGATGCAGCTGGCAATACCGTCGAATCCACGGGTTCATCTACTCATACCGTGGATACTGAAGCAACCGCTGGCACAGTGACGGTTGGTGCGATTACTCAAGATGACGTGATCAATGCTCAAGAAAGCGGTGAGACTATTGCTGTTACGGGTTCAGCTTCAGGTGGTGACATCGCAACGGGCGACACGGTTACCTTGGTGATTAACGACACGGAATACACCACCACAGTTTCAGAAAACGGTACTTGGTCGGTTGATGTGGCAGGTTCAGATCTTGCGGCGGATACGGCCTTCGATGCCGTGGTTAGTTCAAGTGATGAAGCGGGTAACACTGTTGAATCCACTGGCTCTTCGACTCATACGGTGGATACCGAAGCCACTGCTGGCACGGTGACGGTTGGTGCAATCACTCAAGATGACGTGATCAATGCAGCCGAGTCAGAACAAACTATCGCTGTCTCTGGCACCGCAACAGGTGGCGACATCGCTGCAGGCGATACCGTCACACTGGAAATCAATGGTCAAACTTATACCACCACTGTCTCAGAAAACGGCACTTGGTCGGTGGACGTAGCTGGTGCTGACTTGGCGGCGGATACGGCCTTCGATGCCGTGGTTAGCTCAAGTGATGCAGCAGGCAACACAGTGGAATCTACTGGCTCTTCGACTCATACGGTCGACACCGAAGCAACCGCTGGCACAGTGAGGGTTGGTGCGATCACTCAAGACGATGTCATTAACGCGGCGGAATCGGAGCAAACGATTGCTGTTACTGGTACGGCAACAGGCGGCGACATCTCGGCTGGCGATACCGTCACACTGGAAATCAATGGTGAAACTTATACTACTCAAGTAGCCGAAGACGGTACTTGGTCTGTCGATGTAGCAGGCGCTGATCTTGCTGCCGATACTGCCTTCGATGCCGTGGTTAGTTCAAGTGATGCTGCTGGCAATATAGTGGAATCCACTGGTTCATCTACTCACACGGTCGACACCGAAGCAACCGCTGGCACAGTCACAGTTGGTGCGATCACTCAAGACGATGTCATTAATGCTCAAGAAAGCGGCGAAACTATTGCTTTATCTGGTACCGCAACAGGCGGCGACATCTCGGCTGGCGATACCGTTACTCTGGTTATCAACAACAATACTTACACCACCACGGTTTCAGAAAATGGCACTTGGACGGTGGATGTAGCGGGATCGGATTTGGCTGCCGATACGGCCTTCGATGCGGTCGTCGCATCTTCTGATGCCGCTGGCAACACTGTCGAATCTACGGGTTCTTCGATTCATACAGTGGATAGCGAAGCAACCGCTGGCACAGTCACAGTTGGTGCGATTACTCAAGATGACGTGATCAATGCCCAAGAAAGTGGTGAGACTATCGCGGTGTCTGGTACGGCAACAGGCGGTGATATTGCTGCAGGGGATACCGTCACACTGGAAATCAATGGTCAAACTTACACCACCACGGTTGACGAAGATGGTACTTGGTCTGTCGATGTAGCGGGATCGGATCTGGCTGCGGATACGGCCTTCGATGCTGTGGTTAGCTCAAGTGATGCAGCTGGCAACACAGTGGAATCCACTGGCTCTTCGACTCACACGGTCGACTTGGCTGCGGAAGCGGGTACGGTGACTGTTAACAACATCACTCAAGATGATGTTATTAACGCGACTGAATCTGAGCAAACGATTGCTGTTTCTGGTACCGCAACAGGCGGCGACATCTCGGTTGGTGACACGGTTACCTTGGTGATTAACGAAACCGAATACAGCACTACGGTTGATGAAGATGGCACTTGGTCTGTTGACGTGGCAGGCGCTGATCTTGCTGCGGATACGGCATTTGATGCCGTGGTTAGCTCAAGTGATGCTGCTGGTAATACAGTGGATTCTACTGGCTCGTCCACGCACACAGTCGACACAGAAGCAACCGCTGGTACGGTAACCGTAGACAAAATCACGGAAGACGATGTGATCAATGCGACCGAAGCTGGTCAAACGATTGCTGTTACTGGTACCGCAACAGGCGGCGACATTGCCGCGGGCGATACTGTCACTCTGGAAATCAATGGTCAAACGTACACCACAACTGTTGCCGAAGATGGTACTTGGACAGTGGATGTGGCGGGATCGGATCTGGCTGCGGATACGGCCTTCGATGCCGTGGTGACATCCTCTGATGCAGCAGGCAACACAGTGGAATCTACCGGTTCCTCAACACACATAGTCGACTTAGCCGCGGAAGCGGGTACTGTGACTGTTAACAACATCACTCAAGACGATGTAGTTAACGCCCAAGAAAGCGGCGAAACCATCCTTGTTTCTGGTACAGCTTCAGGTGGCGACATCTCGGCTGGCGATACTGTTACACTTGAAATCAATGGTCAAACTTACACCACCAGGATTGACGAAGATGGCACTTGGTCTGTCGATGTGGCAGGCGCTGACCTCGCAGCGGATACCGAGTTCGATGCCGTGGTTAGCTCAAGTGATGCAGCTGGCAATACAGTGGAATCCACAGGTTCATCTACTCATACCGTGGATACCGAAGCCACGGCGGGTACAGTGACGGTTGGTGCGATTACTCAAGATGACGTCATTAACGCTCAAGAAAGCGGCGAAACCATCCTTGTATCTGGTACAGCTTCAGGCGGCGACATCGCTGCAGGCGATACCGTTACACTGGAAATCAATGGTGAAACTTACACCACCACAGTTTCAGAAAATGGTATTTGGTCTGTCGATGTAGCAGGTGCGGACTTGGCGGCGGATACGGCCTTCGATGCCGTGGTGACATCTTCTGATGCGGCGGGTAATACTATTGAATCCACGGGTTCATCTACTCATACGGTGGATAGCGAAGCAACCGCTGGCACAGTCACGGTTGGTGCGATTACTCAAGATGACGTGATCAATGCTCAAGAAAGTGGTGAGACTATCACGGTGTCTGGTACGGCAACCGGTGGCGATATCTCGGCTGGCGATACGGTTACCTTGGTGATTAACGACACCGAATACACCACCACCGTTTCAGAAAACGGCACTTGGTCTGTTGATGTGGCTGGTGCTGATCTGGCTGCTGATACTGACTTCGATGCCGTGGTTAGCTCAAGTGATGCAGCTGGCAACACAGTGGAATCCACTGGCTCTTCGACTCACACGGTGGACACCGAAGCAACCGTTGGCACAGTGACGGTTGGTGCAATTACTCAAGACGATGTTATTAACGCTCAAGAAAGTGGCGAAACCATCCTTGTTTCTGGTATGGCAACAGGTGGCGACATCTCGGTTGGTGACACTGTTACCTTGGTGATTAACGACACCGAATACACCACCACAGTTTCAGAAAACGGCACTTGGTCTGTCGATGTATCGGGTGCTGACTTGGCTGCCGATACGGCCTTCGATGCGGTGGTGAGTTCAAGTGATGCTGCTGACAATACAGTGGAATCCACTGGCTCGTCCACGCACACAGTCGACTTGGCTGCAGAAGCGGGTACGGTGACTGTTAATAACATCACTCAAGACGATGTCATTAACGCTTCGGAATCTGAGCAAACGATTGCTGTTACTGGTACCGCAACAGGCGGCGACATCTCGGCTGGCGATACCGTCACACTGGAAATCAACGGTCAAACTTATACTACCACCGTTTCAGAAAACGGTACTTGGACAGTTGATGTATCGGGTGCTGATCTTGCGGCGGATACTGAGTTCGATGCGGTAGTAAGTTCAAGTGATGCGGCTGGCAACGCAGTGGAATCTACCGGTTCCTCAACACACACAGTCGACTTGGCTGCAGAAGCGGGTACGGTGACTGTTAACAACATCACTCAAGATGACGTCATTAATGCCCAAGAAAGTGGTGATACCATCCTTGTTTCTGGTACGGCAACAGGTGGCGACATTGCTGCAGGTGATACCGTTACGCTAGTAATCAACAACACCGAATACACCACCACAGTTTTAGAAAATGGTACTTGGTCTGTCGATGTGGCAGGCGCTGACTTGGCTGCGGATACGGCGTTCGATGCTGTGGTTAGCTCAAGTGATGCAGCAGGCAATACAGTGGAATCTACAGGCTCATCTACTCATACGGTCGATACTGAAGCCACTGCTGGCACGGTTACCGTTAACGACATCACAGAAGACGATGTCATTAACGCTCAAGAAAGCGGCGAAACCATCCTTGTTTCTGGTACCGCTTCAGGTGGTGACATATCGGCTGGCGATACTGTCTCACTGGAAATTAATGGTCAAACTTACACCACCACCGTCTCAGAAAACGGTACTTGGTCTGTTGATGTGGCAGGCGCTGACTTGGCGGCTGATACGGCGTTCGATGCTGTTGTTACATCTTCTGATGCGGCGGGCAATACTGTCGAATCCACTGGCTCTTCGACTCATACAGTCGACTTAGCCGCGGAAGCGGGCACTGTCACGGTTGGTTCGATTACTCAAGATGACGTGATCAATGCGACCGAAGCTGGGCAAACGATTGCTGTTACTGGTACGGCAACAAGCGGCGACATCGCTGCAGGCGATACCGTTACCCTGGTGATTAATAATAACACCTACACTACCCAAGTAGCCGAAGACGGTACTTGGTCTGTCGATGTGGCAGGTGCTGATCTGGCTGCAGATGCCATTTTTGATGCAGTTGTAACTTCGTCTGATGCCGCAGGCAATAGTGTAGAAAGTAAAGCAACGTCGACCCATACAGTCGATTTGACAGCTAATGCCAGTATTGATGTTGATGTTATCACTGGTGATAAGCTCATTAGTGCGGCAGAAGCTGAAGAAGGGAATTATGTTTCTATTACTGGTTGGGTTGGTGGTGATGCTCGACCAGGCGACACGGTTACGATTGAACTTGAAGGGAATGCTATAGGGACTGCGCAAGTCAGTGCAGAGCAGGATTCAAGTGGTAGATACTTGTACAGTGTTGATGTGTTGGGCTCGGATTTAGCGAATGCCACGGATAACCCATCCATCACGGCAAAAGTCACTGGTACTGATGATGCTGGCAATGATTTTGTTGCTACCAGTACTGAGATTTATAAGGTTGATCTAGTCGCAGATATTGATGCTTTTGTTAAAGATGAAAGTGGCGATATGGTCATTAATCTTGATGAACAAGGCAATATGACCGTTGGTGGTTGGATTGAATTAGGCGGTGACGTTCAATCTATTACCATTACCGATGAACAAGGAAACAGCATTAGGATAACGGAAGGCATAGATATTGAGGATGATAGTGGTTATGGCTATTTTGAAATTGGAGCGGATGTCTCTAGTTTACTTGATGGTGAATTAAGCGTTGTCGTAAATGCTTCGGATGCCGCTGGTAATACTGTTCAGTCTGAAGTGATGAGCATAGAGAAAGATACTTCAGCTGAATCCGGTGAGGTAACCGTTAATGCAATTACGTCAGATGACATTATCAACATAACAGAGAGTGAGCAGACGGTAACTGTGTCTGGTAGCGCTTCTGGTGGTGATATTTCAGCTGGTGATGTTGTCACCATGACCATTAATGGCACTGAATACTCAACCCGTGTTCAAGCGGATGGTACTTGGTCAGTTGCGGTAGCAGGCTCCGATCTCGCTGCAGATACCGAATTTGATGTTGTGGTTTCTTCTACTGACAGTGCAGGAAATGAAGTTGAGTCTACAGTAAGTTCGACACACACAACGGATTTAAGCATTGCTACACCGTCCATTAGCTTCGAAAGCACGGGTGACGACTCTTTATATAATGCCGATGAGGTGGGTGAAGACGGCACTGTGACAGCGACAATTGCTGTAACTGGTTCTGAAGTGGGCGACAAAGTTACCTATCAGATAAACAACAATACGGCTGTTACCATCACTTTGACGGCCGCCCTTATTGAAAGTGGTATTGCGGTTGAAGTGGCGCCAGAAGATAGCATAACTGTGAGTCTTTCTGATGACGCGGGTAACCGTTCCGTTGAAGTCAGCGGAACTGCACCAGCAGCGGATCTAGAAGCAGAAGCGGGAAGCGTTACTGTCAATGCAATTACCTCTGATGATCAGATTGATGGTACGGAATTATATGACACTGTGACCGTTTCTGGTCAGGCTTCAGGTGGGGACATTACTGTGGGTGACCAAGTTAAGATGGTCATCAATGGTACGGAATACACGACGACCGTTAATGACGACGGCTCTTGGTCGGTAAATGTCGCTGCCAGCGAATTGGCCGAAGATACAGAGTTTGATGTTGTGGTTACTTCCAGTGATGCAGCGGGTAATACAGTAGAAAGCCGAGGTACGTCAACTCATACCGTAGATCTGTCGACAGAAGTCACTTTATCGGCTGGTGAAGGTCAACAAGTTGTGCTGACAGGTTTGCCCGAAGGTTTTGTTTTCCCAGACGGTGTGACGCAAGTAACGACGGACTTTGGTGCCACTATTAGTCTGGTTGATGGAGAATATCTATACCAAGCGCCAGTTCGAGATCACAGTGACTCGCAAGGAGATCAAGACTCAGTCACAGTCACCTTGGACGATGGTCGTAGTTTTATTGTCAACATTGATGTAGAAGATTCCGTGCCAGTAGCCGTAGATGATCAAACGGATATCACAGTTCGACGCGAAACATTTGAAGTGTCCGGTGTTGAAGCGAATTGGGTTAGTCGCAGTGGCGGGACAAATGTTTGGACATTTGATGGCAATGATAATGATGACGGAGACGATCAAATTCGCTGGGGTCATTCGGCAAACTATAACGGAGCACAATCTGGCTACGGTTTTGTTGATAATGACGCGGAATTAGATGGCCATTTTGAACTTAACGAAGACATAGTGCTAGGGACTTTTACTCATTATAACTACCCAATTTTTGACGGTGGTGCCATTAATGCGGCTTCAATGACGGTTGATTTCGCATTGACCGATGACTTAGGAACCACTGAGTCGGTTCAATTGACGGTCAACTTCAGTCATAACGAAACACTGAATGTAAATGGTGATGAAGAAGCCTCTCGTGACATAGTTACCGTGGAAAATACCTTTGTTACTTTTGAATGGGAAGGCGATATTTACACTCTACAAGTGGTTGGTTTTCGTGAAGTAGGCAACCCAGATGGAGAGATCATTACCTCTATCCATACCTATGAAAATGCTTCCACAAGCTATGAACTTGTTGTTCGAGTGGTTGAAGGAGAAGGTTACAGCTTACCTGAAACAACGGGTAACGTGTTTGATGACAATGGTCTTGGTGCAGATGAGTTAAGCCAAGATGGTAGTATCAGCGTGACGAATGTGGCTGCCGGCAATACGGTCGATGTAGATGATTTCGCAGCGGGACAAAGTGTTGAAGGTGAGTACGGTCGTTTAACCTTAAATGCGGATGGCAGCTATGAATATCTTGTGACAGCAAGTGTTTCAAACATTCCTAGTGGTGCAACTGAAACCTTTACCTACATGATTCAAGACCAAGATGGTAGTACAGCAAGTGCCACATTGTCGATCAATGTAGGCTTGAATAATACGCCAGAAGCTTTTGATGATACTTTTGTGTCTATAACAAATGGCCTTAAAGGTGAGTACTTTGGCTTCAATGAACAGATTGATAATTTAACCGACTTCAAAAACTTGATCTCTAATAGCAGTGCTGATGCCGAATTTGTCGCCTCGAATATTGCTTACCAGTATGGTACAGGTAATGTTTCGAGTGGTTCTAATCTACAGAATTTCTTAGGTAGCGATGCGGCAAGTTTGAGTAATGATCCAGCAACCACGAGCGATGGTGGTATGCGCTTGTCAGGTTATGTTTATCTAGAGGCGGGCAGCTATAACTTTAAGGTGTATGCAGACGATGGCTATCAAATCACCCTTGATGGTAATGTGGTGGCGTCCGCCAGTAACAATCAAATAGCCTCAGAAGATACATTTGCTAGTTTTACAATCGCAGAAGACGGCTATTACGCCATAGAAATGTTGTGGTGGGATCAAGGTGGAGATCATGTTTTTCAGCCAGAGATTAGCGATGATGGTGGCGTAACTTACTCCGCTCTTGATTCATCAAGCTTAACGGCAAGCCTTTCTAGTACTGGTGGTGCGATAACAATGGATCCATCTGAACTCTTATCTAATGATACGGATTTAGATGGAGACACCTTAAATATTACAAGTGTTTCGAATGCACAGCATGGCTATGTTTATATGGATGCCACTGGAAAGATAATTTTTATTCCAGAAGTGGATTACAGTGGTAATGCATCATTTGATTACCGCATTTCCGATGGTAAAGGTGGTGAGTCGACAGCGTCTGTAAACTTATCAGTGCAAAATACTGCAGCAAGTATCACAGTGGATATAACCGAAGTCGCTGCTCAAGAAAGCCAATTTAACGCTAAATCTGATGTTATTACCAATGCAACTCATATTGAGTCTAAGGATTATGATAATTGGGTTAGATTTGATAACAGCGATCATCAAATCGACATTGGCGATGATATTGAAGCCAGTCTGCAAACAGGCTCGGGTGATGACAGTATCTATGTCAAAGACGATCTAAAAGGTAATGGCTACCTTTCAACGGGGAGCGGAGACGACAAAGTCTTTATTGGAGATAAAGTCGATGCAACTATGGAGACAGGGGCAGGAGATGACTCTGTCACTGTAGGTGGAAGCTTAACACGTGATGGTTATATCAATTTAGGCAGTGGTAATGACACTTTATCTATCAATGGGAATCTTCTTGCTTCAGTACACACTGGCTCTAACGATGATTATGTTGTGATTAAAGGACTTATCAGTCAAGGATACAATCAGGGCTACATTAGTGGGGGAGCCGGAACGGACTCCATTGTATTAGAGTCTTACACACTACAGGATTACCAAAATAATAAGGATAATATTAAGTATCAGGTGTCTGGCTTTGAAAATATTATGTTGGCAGATGGCTTACTAAAAGGTGACGAGAATGCCTTTAATAATAGCAGTACGGCTGGCTATAGTGTGGCAATTAGTGTGGCGGATTTGGCGCAAAATGAGAATGTGGAAAGCATTACCATTACTGGTGTTCCAGATGATGCTAAGCTGCAACAAAACGGTGAGGATCTGACTGAAAATTCAGATGGCAGTTATACGGTAACCTTGTCAGAAGGGCAAACGGAAGTAGATGATTTGTTGATCGTGAGCACTACGGATCAAGAGCTAGGACAATTTGATCTCGCCGTGACCGCCAATACCAGCGATGTAAATGATGGGCTTATGAACACCACACAAGATGACTATCTCGTTGGATCGGGTAATGATGATTATCTTGAAGGTGGAGTTGGTGAAGACAATATCTTGGGCAACCTTGGTGATGATGTACTGTTCGGTGGTGAAGACAATGCTGTTGATAGTCTTACTGGTGGAGAAGGCAATGATATCTTTATTCTGAATAATGATGATGACTTGTCTGATGGCTTTACACAAGACTTGTTGGTTGACTTCAACATGAATGAAGATTCATTGGATATCTCCGATTTACTGGATCTGCCGAATGGAACAGATTCTGAAGACGCTGATGCTATCACGGCATTCCTTGAGTCTAATGTAAGTATTACGGAAGACGGAGAAGGCGCGAAACATTTAACAATTGGTTCAGGTGAAGAGGCTCAGGATGTTGCTGTATTTGGTGATGCGAGCAATGTTGCTGCTGGCGGCACCATTAGTGTGGTATTTAATAATCAAGAATACGACATTAACATTGATGGTTAATGGTGATAGCCAAAAAAGCCGAGTACAGAACTCGGCTTTTTTCGTTTCGGGGTGAGTTTTAATGATCTTTAAATTGACAATCCGATAGGGCAACTGACACCTGTTCCAGCTAAACCACAGTAGCCATTTGGATTCTTATGAAGATATTGTTGATGATATTCTTCCGCTAGATAATACTTCTTCAGTGGCTCTATTTCTGTGGTGATCATTCCATGCCCGCTTTGGATAAGTGCTTTTTGAAAAGCGGCTTTACTTTGTTCAGCGATGGCCAAATCCGTTTCTTGAGTTGTATAAATAACGGACCGATATTGACTGCCAATGTCATTGCCTTGTCGCATCCCCTGAGTGGGATCATGACTTTCCCAGAACACTTTCAGAATGGTTTCTAAGTTGGTTTGCTTAGTATCGTAGACAACTTGTACCACTTCACTGTGACCTGTTTGACCAGTACAAACCTCTTCATAACTTGGGTTAGGAGTGAAACCGCCAGCGTAACCAACGGATGTCATGATAACGCCAGGTGTATTCCATAACCTTCGTTCGGCGCCCCAAAAACACCCCATGCCAAGAATGACCTCTGCTTCATGACTGGCTTTCTCCCTCAGAAAGTTCTCACCGTTAACGGCATGAATACCTGAAACTTGGATGGCTGAGTGACGACCGGGTAGTGCCTCAGACTCACTGGGGATAGAAGATTTTTTCAGCATTTGTTCAATTGGATTCGGCATAAAGAATTCCTCAACAAGCAAAATAATATGAGCGACACTTTTGCAGACACTGGATGAGTCTTCAAGTTTTTTCTTGCAACCAACAACACATCAATTGTGTTAAAAAAGTGCAAAACAAGCTAAATTTATTTAAATGCTAATATAGTGTTGACTCTGTTCTAAATCTACCTATAATACGCACCTCGTTGACGCGGGATGGAGCAGTCTGGTAGCTCGTCGGGCTCATAACCCGAAGGTCGTTGGTTCGAATCCGGCTCCCGCAACCAATGAAGTGAACAAAAATGTTAGTGGATTTATCTTTAAATCCTAATCTGTCGCGGGATGGAGCAGTCTGGTAGCTCGTCGGGCTCATAACCCGAAGGTCGTTGGTTCGAATCCGGCTCCCGCAACCAATCTAAAGGTCGTTGGTTCACTTTTTATTCAAGGAAGTGGCTCCCGCAACCAATTTAAAGGTCGTTGGTTCACTAAGAAAATTGTTAGCTATATCAATAGTTTATTTGTCGCGGGATGGAGCAGTCTGGTAGCTCGTCGGGCTCATAACCCGAAGGTCGTTGGTTCGAATCCGGCTCCCGCAACCATTTCTAATATCCTTAACGGTCGTTGGTTCGCTTTTTATTCAAGGAAGTGGCTCCCGCAACCATTTTTAATATCCTTACGGTCGTTGGTTCGCTTTTTATTCAAGGAAGTGGCTCCCGTAACCAATTCTAATCTTAATTTATCCTTAATGGTCGTTAGTTCGCTTTTCATTCAAGCAAGTGGCTCCCGCAACCATTTCAAAATTAATCATTGAATTTCAATAGGTTACATGTCGCGGGATGGAGCAGTCTGGTAGCTCGTCGGGCTCATAACCCGAAGGTCGTTGGTTCGCTTTTTATTCAAGAAAGTGGCTCCCGCAACCAATATTAAGGTCGTTAGTTCGCTTTTTATTCAAGAAAGAGGCTCCCGCAACCAATTCTAATTTTGACTTATCCTTAACGGTCGTTGGTTCGCTTCTCATTCAAAAAAGTGGCTCCCGCAACCATTTCTAATCTTGATTTATCCTTAATGGTCGTTAGTTCTCTTTTTATTTGAGAAAGAGGCTCCCGCAATCAATTCTAATTTTGGCTTATCCTTAACGGTTGTTGGTTCGCTTTTTATTCAAGAAAATGCTCCCGCAACGATTTAATTTCCTTTTTAAAAGGCATAGGTTGTTTATTTCTCTAAAGTGTTTCGTCCCAATTAATCTTTCAGCCATTCACTATTAAGGTTCATTGGGTAATCTCGAGGATTTTTTTCATACGTAGAGGTAAGCACTGGTTTGCTAGGTTTGAATTTGGCCACCACTCAGTGGAGAAAAGCTTAAGAGTTGAAGAGTGGCTGAGGTGATCCGTTTACCCAGCAAATGACATAGCATTCGCTGGGTAGGATTAGCATCGCGAGATTAGGTTTACGATAAATCAACCGTTAGCTCCGCAAAAGCTTGGTCGAGTGTTGTTAAAATTTGCTGAATTTGAGCTTCAGTAACGCACAAGGCTGGACTCATATTCAAAATATTATTGAATTTGGCAAAGCTACGATTGGTTCGACCGATTAACAATCCTGCTTGTTTGCATTTAGCAAAAATGCTGATGGCAATGCTCTCATCCAAAGGTTGTTTGCTAATTGGATCTGCAACCAGCTCAATGCCGACCAGTAAGCCTTTGCCTCGAACATCACCAATAATGGGATATTTTGATTTAAGCGCTGCTAAGCCTTTGAGTAAAATTTCACCCATTTTAGCTGAGTTCTCAATTAGATTTTCCTTTTCTATGATATTCATATTAGCGATGGCCGCAGCAGGGCCTGCTAAGCAGCCACCATAAGTTGAAATGTCTCGAAAATAGCCAAGTTTATCTGTTTGATCTGTTTCCTGAAGGTCTTTGTAAACAGCTTCTGTTGTCACAGTACATGAAATCGCAGCGTAACCAGAGGCAACGCCTTTTGCCATGGTGACTATGTCTGGTTGGATATCGTAATGTTGGTATCCGAACCACTTTCCTGTTCTGCCCAGTCCACATACGACTTCGTCAAGGATCAAAAGAACATTGTGTTTTTTACAGATTTGCTCTACCGCTTTTAAATAACCTTCAGGTGGAGTGATAATGCCGCCACCTGCGGTAATGGGTTCAATAATCACCGCACCTACTGTCTCAGGTCCTTCTTGTAAAATCACGTCCTCCATTAATTTTGCTGCTTTAAGACCATAATCTGTACAGTCTTCAAATTGACTACGATATTCAAAGCAGTGAGGGAATTCCACAAAGTCCGGTACAAAAGGACCGAATTGATCACGCCTCTGTGATTGCCCTGTCGCGCTCAAGGCGGCAATAGTGGTGCCGTGATAATCACGTTCACGATATAGAATTTTATGTTTCTTACCTGCGTACTTTTTGTGTGAAATTTGTCTCACCATTTTGAAGGCTTTTTCATTCGCTTCTGAACCTGAGCTTGAGTAAAAAACACGATTCATACCTGGCATTTTATCGATTAATTGATTTGCAAAAACCGCAGCGGGTTTGTTTCCCATGGCGCTGGCAAAGAAATTTAATTCCAGTAGTTGTTCGCTAATAGCATCGACGATCTCTTTACGGCCATAGCCTGTATTGGTAACCCAAACGCCACCTGCAGACGCGTCTAGGTAGTGGTTGCCATCGATATCCCATAGATCGAGGCCTTGACCCTTAACAAATACTGGCAGGCCATTATTTGCAGCCGTGCCTGGAGTTAAGTGGTGCCACACATGTTTTTTATCAAAGGCTTTTATTTGATGGTCAGTGTATGCATTTATTAAAGACATAAGGAATTCCTCTGAAATTTATTGATGGCGTTGAACAGCAAAAGGTGACCAGCTTTGGCTCACTGGCATGATTTCTAATTGATTAATGTTTAAATGAGCGGGAAGTTGAGCGATCCATAGTAAGGTTTCCGCAATGTCCTCTGGTTGTATGGCATTCGCTCCCTTATACAGAGCATCGTAGGCTTGTTTATCGCCGCCTGTTCTGACAAGAGTAAACTCACTTTCAGAAAGTCCAGGCGCTAGGCAAGTTACTCGAACGCCTGTTCCAGCGAGATCACAACGTAACGCGAGCGAAAACTGTTCGACAAAAGCCTTGGTGCCACAATAAACATTGCCGCCAGGATAAGGCCATCTTCCAGCAATCGAGCCAATGTTAATAATGCTAGCTGCGTTTCCAGACGCTATGAGTCGAGGCAATAGAGCATGAGTAACACTGGTTAAACCTTTGATATTGGTATCTATCATGGTGTGCCACTGTTTTAGGTCTGATTCTTGTGCAGCTTCTGTTCCCAAAGCTAAACCTGCGTTATTGATGAGTAAGTCTATAGATTGAAAATCAGCAGGTAATGATTGAAACGCAGCAATAATCTGCTGGTTATCACACACATCAAGTATCAACGTGAGCACCTTAGTTTGGTTGGATAGGTCGTCTTTAATTTGCTTTAGTCGATCACTTCTTCTACCTGTAAGGATGAGATTCCATCCTGATTGGGCAAAGAGTTTCGCCGCAGCTAAACCAAAGCCAGAAGTGGCACCCGTGATAACGGCGGTTTTGTTCATGTCACTCTCCTTAACGAGCAATGTGAAAGTTGAAATACAGACTCAGTAAAGACAAAGAAATCAGCACAGGTAGTGCGATATGCCGAAATGATTTTGGTGTATGTCGATGGAATAGCCATTGACCTAGCATGACGCCGATAAAGGCAGGGCCAAGTAAAATGAGAGTAGGCGCAAGCAAAGAGGCATCGATAAATTGATTCATCATCATGAGGATGACGGAAGCGAAATCGGTAGCGCTAAGAAACAGGACAAGTGTGGCACGTTGAACCTGAGCGGCATAAGAGGTGAGAAGTAAATAGCACACAACTGGCAAACCGCCAATCGATGCAGCAGCGGTAAAACCACCCGAAATCATGCCTATCTCACGTGTCAGCCATTTGTGTGGCGTTAAATGCTGATAATGTGGTTTTAATAGCCAGCATGACATGGCAAGGACGCTGACGCTCACACTCAATTTTAGAATAGAGTCTGGTAGGTGGGTTAAAATCAAAAGACCACAAGGAATGCCGACAAACGCTCCCATGCTGAGTTGTTTGAGCAAGTCCATGTCTGCAAAACACCAAGCTTTTCTGAGTAAGCCAATTGAGCAAATCAAGTCCAATAGTAAAATGACGGGAACACTCACTTTGGCAGGCCAAATAAAACTTAATCCCGAAATGGCAATTGCGGCGAAGCCAAAACCTGTGTAACCGCGAATGACAGCAGCCATAAAAATTAACAAGATGGCAATTTCAAAATGGGGCATTCAAACGATCTCCGTTATCACTGGCCCGAAGTGAGATGAAGTATGGGCGCAGTGATACGGTATAAGGGATTCTCGATTAGCCTATAGGTCCAGCTATAAGGGAATATGGTGCCAGCGAAGAAAGGCATCAATAACAGCGATAAATAGGGGCGTTAGATTTGACCTAATCCATACTAGAGAAAGTGGTCGAATACTTGTTTTAAGGCTTTGATGCCAGGTTCAATTTTATGAGATTCAATGGCTGAAAAGCCCAATCGGAAAAAATTCTGTGGCGGATTCTCAACCGTGAAGTGAACGGCCCCAGGCTCCATTAAAATGCTACTTTGTGCTGCCAACCAAGAAACTTCCTCTGTATTGACATGCTCTGGAGCTTTCAGCCAAACAGACGTTGCACCTGCACTGACATGTTGAATGGTGCGCATTTCTGGGAGATGACAATCAATGGCGTCGTTGATACGTTGCGACTTAGAGGCATTGATGACTCTGAGTTTTCTCAGATAAGTGTCGTGATAACCCAAGGACAAAAATAAGGACAGTTGGCGCTGTATATTCGCTGGAGGGTGGCGATACATAAGTCGCCTTAGAGCACGAATCTCTGTAATCAATTCTTCATCTGCCACCATAAACCCTACTCGTAGGCCTGGAGAAATGGATTTTGACATGCTGCCTATGTATATCACTCGATTGTTTTTATCGAGGGCTTTTAACGCTGGTTGTGGGTTTTGTTTGATGTTTACTTCTGCGTCGTAATCGTCCTCGATAATGATACAGTCATGTTTCGTACAGAGAGATAACAGCTGTTGTCTTCTTTCCTTACTGAGTTCTACGCCAGTTGGCACCTGAGTACTTGGCGTGATATAGACATAATCGCATTCTTTTAGTTGGTCATTCACAATCAGACCATGCTGATCGATGGGTTGACGGTGGATATTCGCATTAAAGATGGAAAAAATATTAAGAGCATCTCTAAATCCGGGATTTTCCAAGGCAACCTTAGTGGTCTGATTGCATAGTAGATTAGCCAATAAATAGAGAGAATTTTGCGTGCCGATAGTGATCAAAATTTCACTAGGTTCTACGTAAATACCACGTCGTGGCAATAGACGAGTGCGGATCTGCTCAATCAAAAGAGGGTCATCTGAATCAACAAGGTCATTGATCCAGTATTTATTCCATTGCCCCGACATACTTTTTCTCACACAGTCGCGCCATTGCTCCAAGGGGAAAAAGTCTTTTTGCACTTGTCCATAAATAAAAGGGTATTCAAACCTTTGCCAATCATAAGGTTTAACAATATTAATTTCGTTGCTTGGTTGTCTTTGAAAACGCTCAGACCAGTTTGGAGGGTTACTGTCGTCTTCTTGCACTAAATCAGTGCTCAAAGCTTCTGTGCTGTGAAATGTATGGCTAACATAAAAACCTTTTCGCGAACGCGCTTCAATGAAACCACTGTCCACTAGACTTTCATAAATCAGCACAATGGTATTACGAGAAACCCCTAACATCTTTGATAGATGGCGAGAAGAAGGCAAGGGTTCGTCTAATGGCAGGCCACCTTTCAGTATCAAATTGACGATAAATTCTCTGATCTGATCCTGTAGTGTTCTTTCAGGGTCAAATTCAATATGAAAGTAATGTTCTAACAAGATGTACCTCCACATCATCAATTTAATGCTCCAAACTAATGCAATATTTGCTCCACAACGATTAACTGGACTAATGCTTTTAAGCAACTGGATCTATCGCTTCATTCTCGACAACTTTTAAGGTGGGAAAAGTAGCAACCAATCCCATACTCAGGAGAACGAAAATGAACGTGAACCCATTAACAAAACTGGCTCGAAAAAGTCTTGGTTTGTCTTTAATAATGAGTAGCTTGTGTCTTTCTCAATTCGTCAGCGCGGAAACCATCACCATTGGTTATCAAGGCATGATGAACCCATGGAAATCTGTCATTGCAGAGAAAAAATTTGAAAGTGCGACTGGCATGGATGTGGAATGGCGTCGCTTTGACTCTGGGGCCAAGGTGATAACCGCAATGGCATCTGGGGACATTGATATTGCAACAGCGGGTTCTAGTCCAATAGCCGCTGCGGTGAATCGAGGATTAGACATTGAGTTGGTATGGATTCTTGAAAACATTAACGATGCTGAAGCCTTGGTCGTGCGCGATGGTTCAGGTATTTCTGCACCACAAGACCTAAAAGGCAAAAAAATTGGTGTGCCTTTCGTCTCAACAACGCATTTTCATATGTTGTTTGCGTTGGAGCAATTTGGTTTAACGGATAAAGAAGTCAACCTGATTAACATGCAACCCAATGCGATTGCTGCGGCATGGGAGCGAGGTGACATTGATGGTGCATTTATTTGGGATCCAGCATTAGGGCGTATCAAACAATCTGGTCAAGTATTGATTAGCTCTGGAGAGTTAAGCCGTTGGGGGAAAGCCACTTTTGATGGCATGGTGATCAACAAATCATTCGGTGAAGAGCATCCAGAAACAGTGGCTCAATTGATTAAACTAATTGCAGACACAGATGCGGAATACCGTAACAACAAAGCTTCATTGACAGCCGACTCAGTAATGGTGAAGAACATCGCCAAAATGACAGGTGGACAAGCTGACAATGTGTTAGGTGTGCTGGCATTGTATGAATTCCCAAGTCTAGCCGATCAAACCAGTTGCTTATGGTTAGGTTGTGGTAATCAAGGCGGTGCCGCTAAAGCCTTAAAATTCACCTCTGAATTTCTTAAACAAGAAGGCAAAGTGCCATCACTTGCAGACGATTACAGTGTTTTTGTAAACCCTTCTTTCGCGGAAGCTGCCGCCAATCTTTAAGTTAAATATGAGCTTCCTTTCGACAAGAATGCAGTCGAAAGGAAGTCTTCACACGATTTTTACACTTGGAGAAGTTAATGAGTCGACTAGAAATCCATGATGTGTCTGTTCGCTACCCCGGTATGAATGGGGGAGACATGATCACCGCTTTATCAGGCATTAATTTTCATATTGAGCCAGGCGAATTTGTTGTTGCGTTAGGTGCGTCAGGTTGTGGCAAAACGACCCTGCTCAATTTAATGGCTGGCTTTATTCAACCCAGTGATGGCTACTTAACATTGGGAGATAGTAGGGTCGCAGGTTTACCCCGTGTGGCCGTTGGCGTTGAATTGAATGATCAGATCACAGGCCCTGGTAAAGAACGAGGTGTGGTCTTTCAAAAGCATGCGTTATTGCCCTGGTTGAATGTACTGGAAAACACGGCGTTTGGTTTGAAATTGCAAGGTGTGGGGTTAAAAGAGCGTCATGCGAGAGCAAGTGAATACCTTAGGCTGGTTGGTTTAGAAGATTTTCATAATCATCCTGTTTATCAACTATCTGGTGGAATGCAACAACGTGTTGGTATCGCCAGAGCGTTAACCAATGACCCAAGAATGTTGCTATTAGATGAGCCACTGGGCGCTCTGGATGCATTAACGAGAGAGGTGTTGCAAGAGTTGTTATTAGAAGTTTGGCAACAAACTCAAAAAATGATGTTCTTCATCACACACAGTGTAGAAGAGGCGCTGTTTATGGCTTCTCGTTTAATTATTATGTCACCTCGACCTGGCCGTATTACTCATGACTTCTCATTGGATTTCAATAAAATTTTCCTTGAAACTCGCGATGCGAGAAAAGTGAAATCTATGCCAGAGTTCATTGCGATGCGGGAAAAAGTCCTAGGTATTATTCACGGTGACGAGGCAGCCAATGGAGGAGCTCACTAATGACTAAATCACTTGATCCGATGGACTCACTTGACCAACTGAGCAACAAGGCAAGCTTAAATGACATGGGGAAAATTACCTTATTACACCGCTTTACTCGTCTATTTGCGGCAGGGCCAGTGAAACCAGGGGAATCTTATGGCGCTCCTGGTCAGGGAAAGAGCCTTGCGATAAGTTTGTTAACTACCTTTGTGCTGATTTTCGTATGGTATCTTGCGACCCAACTGGCGTGGGTTAAACCTTTGTTCCTGCCTTCTCCAGTTGCAGTTGTAGAAAGGTTTTGGGAAGTTGCGACAGAAGGTTTTGCAAACGCCACACTTATTGAGCATACGGGCTGGAGTATGTTGCGTGTCTTTTCCGCTTTTGTACTTGCCTTATTAACGGCTGTGCCTATTGGTATTTTCATGGGGGTAAACCGTATTGTTCGGGGATTGTTTGACCCAATTATTGAGTTTTATCGTCCTTTGCCTCCTCTGGCCTATTTACCTCTGGTGATCATTTGGTTAGGCATTGGTGAGGTTTCAAAAGTTGTTTTGATTTATCTTGCTATTTTTGCCCCTATGGCGCTAAGTGCGAGAGCCGGTGTGAAATCGGTAGCCATTGAACAAATTCACGCAGCCTATTCAATGGGAGCCACTCGTTGGCAAGTCATTAGGCATATTGTTCTCATTAATGCTTTGCCAGAGATTCTGACGGGAATGCGTATTGGTATAGGCTTTGGTTGGACCACATTGGTGGCGGCTGAAATGGTAGCCGCACAAGCTGGTTTGGGCTTTATGGTGCTTAATGCGGCCGAGTTTTTAGTTACGGATGTGGTCATTATGGGAATTATAGTGATAGGCATCATTGCCTATTTATTTGATATGTTCATGCGATTCTTAGAAAAGAAACTGGTTCCGTGGAAAGGGCGTTAAGTGATTGAGCCTTGATCACTAAAAATAAAACACATTGACCAAACTACAGAGTAGCCACATGCAGATCGCATAATGGTAACTGTTTTTGACAATGGTTTTAGTGGCTATGCCGTATCGGCTGGTCATGAGTAAGCCTAATCCGGTTAAACCACTGCTGCCAGCTGAAATGGCCCACGCACTGAGAAATAAAAAGCCTAGTTGGCTAGGGTTGGGGGCGAGAGGTAGTATAAGTGGACTAATGATGGCCACGCTAACCACAGGATGAATGCCAATCATTCCTGCTATTATCATGGCTGCAAGGATGCCTGCAAACAGCCAAGCATTAAAGTCTAGATTGTCAAAGTTTATGGCGTTTGGGAAACTTTGGATAACCGCCGCGATGCCACTTGAAAAAACACCTGCGGCAAGAAACAAAGCAAACTGGCTACCAACTTGGGGCAGTTTATTTTGTACAAAGTGAATTAAGGTGCTCTGTCTTGGTTTGGAGCGCATGAGTAAGATTGCCGAGCTAGGAGCAAGTATACAAATTAACACGAGTATACTGATATTAGGTGAAATAAAGTGCGCAATTATGACAGCACATGCTAAAAAAAGGGGAATAATTAAACTTTCCTTGCGTAGCGGATAACCTTGAAAGGTGTCCTTACTGGTACGGTTTGCTTCAATGCTGGAGTAGATGACAGCTATCAATCCCATTAACAACCCTGGTAATACCGTCTCTTGCCAAGCCATTCCTGGTGAATAGGTAATGGCGACACCCGTTGCCACAAAAAATGGTGACCACCAAGCCGCCGCTGAAAAATTACGGGTCAGTATGTATTGCTGAGTAGGGCTGAGTTGAAACTTGCCTTTCATCCGATCAGCAAACACCATGATGACGGACAAATTGATTACGGCACCTAAAACCTGAACCCCCAGCGCTGTGTTGAAGATGGCTTTTGAACCTTTGGGCAAGGATGTGTCACTGTCTTTACTATTGGTTAGATCGAGAAAAGACACAGCAACAAACATTGCCAGCATGGGTAAATTTGCCGCAAAAACTTGCTGCCAATTCATCCAGACTCCGTGACTGGCGGCAAAGACTAAGCAACTTAAACCAATCAAGAATAACCATGATGATTGTCTCTTGGCGCCGCGACTCAGGCCATTCCAGAGGGCGAGATTAGCTAACCAAGCTATCATGGCAGAGGCAACGAATAAGCTGTTAAAGATAAGACTCAGTAAATACAGAACTAGGGTACCCAGTACCAAAATTCCGCTGTGCTTTTGAACGAATGACATGATAGTCCTTGTTGCGGGTTTTCCTTGAGGAAAAAGTCGCTAAGTGACTTATTTTCAGGGAAAAAGGATATGAAAATAATGAGCTAGAGGGTAGAGATTAATAAATCAATCCTCTATTTTAAAGGACTAATCCTTTTTACATGGCGACATTTTGCATTCATGTGTCATTCTTTATTTAGTAGGCAAGGAATATGAAGGGTTTTTTTAAGCAAAAAATTCGCCAATGCCAAGCATTATTAGAACATGGTTTTGGCGAAAGTGAGTTCGGTTATCAAAGGTATTTATCGGCTTTATTTAGTCTAGTGGGTTCTCTTATCGCCGTAGCCACTGGCATCAATGCTTGGTTGTTAGGATTAACTGTCTTATCAATAAGTTTGTGTATCGCTGGTGGATTGTTGTTCTTGTGTAGTTGGATCTTGATTCAGCCTGCTTATGCTAAATTTCATGGTGTAATGAAGTATGTTTCACTCATGGCGTTGTTTTTGTTGGGAGCGTATTTGATTGCTTCCGGTGGAGTAAACAACAGCGGCCCCTTATGGGTATTCGTTTTTCCTGCTGTCTTTTTTGCTTTCTGCGGTTTTAAAATAGGCATGATACTGAATCTGCTTTTTGTTGTTTTGATGGTATTGATGCTGTTTGCTTGGGGGCATCTATTACAAACTTTTTATCCGCAAGCTTTTAAAAGCAGACTGATTTTTGCGTATTTGACGACGGCCGCATTGTCTGGTTTTTACGAAATGGCTCGACACAGCTCCTATATGAAAATGAAGGGCTTGATGGAAAAATTTGAACATGAGTCAAGGCTGGATGAATTAACTTTATTACCTAATCGGCGGGGTATGGGAAATACCCTGCGAGAAGAATATCGTCGTATTTTAAAAAGCCAGTCTGTTTCCAGTATAGCGGTATTTGATATTGATTATTTCAAGGGCGTGAACGATTCTTTTGGTCATGATGTCGGTGATGAAGTATTAAGACATGTCAGCCAAGTGCTTAGAGATGGAATTGAACCACAAGATACTTTAAGTCGTTGGGGAGGCGAAGAGTTCTTGTTATTGATGCCAGAAACGAATGAAGAGGAGGCGATTAATCGACTGGAAGACTTGCGCAAACGAATGCAGTCCATGCCTTATGTAACAAGTGACTTTTGTATTCAAATTACCTTCAGTGTTGGTGTGTGTGATATGGCTCAGGATAGATCTTTGACTGAGATAATCTATTTTGCTGACATGTGTTTATACCGTGCCAAACATCAAGGACGTAACTGCGTGGTGGGCTACAGCAGTGTGACCTTATAAAAAACGCTAGAGCTAAATAAAAAAAGATAATTTTTCTCTTAGCGACTTCTCTTTACATTTCGTTTTACTCCTTTGGAGTTCCTGTATAAATAAAATAACAAGGAATACGAAGATGAAACGAGTTCTATCAATCAGTTTATTAGCGGCGACTTGTCTTGCCGTTTCCTTTCCTTCGCTAGCAGCAGGTGAAAAAATTGGGCTCCTAATGTCTGATTTACGTCTCGAACGCTGGCAAAAAGACCGAGATTTGTTCACTGCTGAAGCAGAAAAATTAGGGGCGAGAGTTTACACTCAATCTGCTAACGGTGATGTGAGTACACAAATTTCCCAAATAGAAAACATGATTTCTCGCGGTGTTGATGTATTAGTGATTGTGCCAGAAAACGGCGAAGTATTAAGTAATGTTCTGGCCGAAGCCAAAGCTGAAGGCATTAAAGTATTGGCTTATGATCGCTTAATAAAGTTTGCAGACATTGATTTGTATGTGTCTTTTGACAATATCCGTGTAGGTGAGATGCAAGCTGAAGCCTTGTTAAAAAGAAAGCCCATGGGGCGTTATTTTTTAATGGGTGGTTCGCCAACGGACAATAACGCGAAGATGTTTCGTGAAGGACAAATGAATGTACTGCAACCTGCTATAGATGCTGAAAAGATTCAAGTTATTGGCGATCAGTGGGCTATGGGCTGGTCAGCTGAAGCCGCGCTTAACATTATGGAAAATGCCTTAACGGCCAATGCGAATAAGGTGGATGCGGTGGTAGCCTCTAATGATTCTACTGCAGGAGGGGCTATTCAAGCCTTGGCGGCACAAGGACTCAGCGGCAAAGTCATTATTTCAGGTCAAGATGCCGATCTCGCGGCCGTGCGTAGAATCGTTCAAGGATCACAAACCATGACAGTATACAAACCCATTTCAAAATTGGCTGAAACCAGTGCTGAAATGGCGGTGAAATTGGCTCGTGGTGAAGCGATTCAGGCCGATGGCTATGTGAATAATGGCCAGAAAGATGTTGATGCTGTATTACTGACCCCCATTGCTGTGACTAAGGAAAATCTAGATGAGACAGTCATAGCGGATGGTTTTCATAGCAAAGCAGCGGTTTATAACCCGTAATTCATCCAGATAATGGCGCTGCAAAGCGCCATTTGCTTTTCATAAGGTGTTTAAAATGAAGCAAAAACTCTTGGATATGCAGGGGATTGTAAAAAGCTTTTCTGGTGTGCGCGCGTTAAATGGCGTGAATATTTCTCTTGAGGCGGGAGAAATTCTTTCCTTATGTGGTGAAAATGGTTCCGGCAAATCGACCTTGATGAAGGTGTTAAGTGGTGTGTGGCCATATGGCTCTTACGAGGGTGAAATTTGGTTCGATGGTCAACAAGTTAAGGCCAATAAAATTCGTGATACTGAATCGTTAGGTATCGTGATCATTCATCAGGAGCTGGCATTAGTTAAAGAGCTAAGCGTAATGGAAAACTTGTTTCTGGGAAATGAAATGGGTAAGAGCTGGCGGCTGGATGAAGAAAGTATGTATAGCCAGGCTCGAGAGTTACTCAAGCGCGTTAAGTTATCGGTTCCACCAGATACTCTAGTGAGTGAATTGGGGGTAGGTCAGCAGCAGTTAGTGGAAATTGCCAAAGCCTTAAACAAAGAAGTGAAGCTGTTGATACTAGATGAACCGACTTCTTCGTTGACCTCACAAGAAACCGATATTTTATTAGACATAGTGCATGGCTTAAAACAACAAGGGATTGCCTGCATTTATATTTCTCACAAATTGGATGAAGTGTTAAGTCTCTCTGACTGGGTCACTGTGATTCGTGATGGTGAACATATCGCTACACAACCGGCCGCTGAGCTCACGCAAGGTGACATTATTAGCATGATGGTCGGACGTGAATTAGAAGCTTTATTTCCCCGTCAAGAACATCCTATTGGTGAGGTCATTCTGGAAGTGAAAAACGCCAATGCACGCTTATACGGGGCCAGTCGTGCGCAAGTAGAGGATGTCAGTTTTGAATTACGCGAAGGGGAAATTCTTGGTATAGCAGGCTTAATTGGCTCTGGGCGAACCGAGCTGATGCAATGCTTGTTTGGTTGCTATACCGGAGACTATTCTGTGGCCATGCGACTTCATAATCAACCTGTGCAAATAAACAGCCAGAGCGACGCTTTGGCCGCTGGGATTGCCATGGTTCCAGAAGATCGAAAAACGCATGGTATTGTTCCTATTATGTCCGTTGGACGCAATATTACTTTGCCCGTCTTGGATAGATTCACCAATGTGATTTCAGCAATAGACGAAGAGCAAGAGGGCCATGACATTGAACATTTTATTGATAAGTTGAAAGTCAAAACAGCCTCATCAGACCTTGCTATCAAACATTTGAGTGGTGGTAATCAGCAAAAAGCCATCATCGCCAAATATCTTTTAACAGAGCCGAAGATACTGATTTTGGATGAGCCGACTCGGGGGATCGATGTGGGGGCGAAATACGAAATTTATAAACTCATGTTTGAGCTGGTGAAAAGCGGGGTATCTATCATCATGGTATCTTCGGAGTTGCCTGAGGTAATTGGCATAAGTGATCGTGTCTTAGTGATGCATGAAGGTAAGTTAAAAGGCCAGTTTGATCACTTAGGATTGACCCAAGAAATGATAATGAATTGCGCAATAAAAGAAGGGATGTCGCATGCTTAAAATAATAAAAACCAGTCAATTACAACTGTTAGCCATGATCGCGGCTTTGCTATTGATCTTGGTGTTTTTTTCTATTGCGACCGAAGGGGCTTTTATTTCTTCACGTAATATATCAAACCTGATTCGTCAAACCGCTATTGTGGGGGTATTGGCCATTGGTATGGTGTTTGTGATTATCAGTGCTGAAATTGATTTGTCTGTCGGTTCCATGATGGGACTGTTAGGCGGTATCGCTGCCATTCTCGATGTGTGGTTTGATTTGCCGATTTTGCTGACTATTTTAGTGACCTTGGCAAGTGGTTTATTGTTAGGGTTATTTAATGGCTGGTGGGTAGCTTATCAAAAGGTGCCATCTTTCATTGTGACTTTGGCTGGAATGTTGGCGTTTCGCGGTATCTTAGTGGGGTTAACAGATGGTGTAACAATCGCTCCAACATCATCCGCCTTGTCAGTTATTGGTCAAAGTTATGTCCCTTCCGCTTGGGGCATCAGTGTGGTGGCGTTAATATGTCTTGGTTTACTCGCCAAAGTTTACAGTAAACGACGCGCCAAAATACGTCATCAAGTCGCGGTTCCAAGTGCGCAATTTGAATACGGTAAAGCCACTTTGGCGGTACTTGTTTTGTTAAGCCTGCTTTGGAGCTTGGAAAATTATCGTGGTATTCCCACACCAATACTCATCATGGGTGTTTTGATTTTAGTAGCGAGTTATGTGGCCAAGCGAACAGCCTTTGGACGTAGGGTTTATGCCATAGGTGGAAATATTGAAGCCAGTCGAATGTCAGGTGTAAATGTTGAGAAAACCAAAATGTGGGTGTTTGGTTTTAACGGCATTATGGTGGCTGTTGCTGCCTTGATTTTAACATCACGATTGGGGGCCGGCTCACCGGCGGCCGGTAATATGGCGGAACTTGATGCCATTGCAGCTTGTGTGATTGGTGGCACCAGTTTGGCGGGAGGAATAGGGACTGTATTTGGTGCCATTATGGGAGCCTTGATCATGGCGAGCCTAGACAATGGTATGAGTATGTTGGATGTACCCACTTTTTGGCAGTTAATTGTAAAAGGTGCCATTCTATTACTGGCTGTTTGGTTGGATGTAAAAACCAAAAAAACACAATAAAAACAATATTTCAGAATTAGGCTATTTATGTTTATCGGGATTGATCTTGGCACTTCGGGTGTCAAAGTGGTATTGATGAATGCAGCAGGCTACATTTTAGCTTCCAGTTCAGTGGCTTTAAAGGTATCACGTCCACAAGAGATGTGGTCGGAACAAGATCCTGAAGATTGGTGGCAAGCCACAGATCGAGCGATGCGAGACTTGGCCAAACAGCATAGTCTGATGGACGTACAATCATTAGGCTTTTCTGGGCAAATGCACGGCGCGACACTGTTAGATAAACAGGGTAAGGTGCTGCGTCCTGCCATCTTGTGGAATGATGGTCGCTCCTATGAGGCATGCGGCCAGTTACAAAACCGTTGTCCTGATATACAAGCCATAACGGGTAACCTTGTTATGCCAGGTTTTACTGCACCAAAACTGGTGTGGTTGCAGCAACATGAAGCGGATATTTTTGCTCAACTTGATAAGATATTGTTGCCAAAAGATTATCTTCGTTATCGTATGACAGGTGAGTTTTATACCGATGTGTCTGATGCATCCGGTACCTTGTGGCTGGATATGGAAACTCGCCAATGGAGCTCACAAGCATTAGAAGCGTGTGGATTGAATGAGACGCACATGCCGACTGTGGTGGAAGGTACAAGGGTTACTGGTCATCTCAACGAAGCGCTAGCGACCTCATGGTCAATGCCGGTTGTTCCAGTGGTCGCAGGCGCTGGAGATAATGCCGCTGGGGCAATCGGTATGGGAATTATCAAACCCAAACAAACCATGATGTCACTTGGTACTTCCGGGGTGATTTTTTCCGTGAGTGACGGTTTTGTTGCGAATCCTGCTATGGCATTGCACAGTTTTGGGCACGCTATCTCGTCAACTTGGCACAGTATGTCTGTCATGTTAAGTGCCGCCAGTTGCGTACAATGGGTAGCTGACTTGACCAAGTTTAATAGTGTACAAGAGGCATTGCAGGCGGCGGAAAGTCGCTCAAAAGAAACTTCTTGTTCGGTTATTTTCTTACCCTATTTAAGCGGTGAAAGAACCCCTCATAATGACCCTGATGCCAAAGGTGTATTTTGGGGAATGACGCATCTAACGACGGCAGCGGATTTAGTGCAAGCGGTATTAGAAGGGATTGGTTTTGCCTTATTGGATGGCTTGGATGCGGTCCGCTCAGTGCAAAGCATTGAAGACAGTATCGATGTTATTGGAGGAGGGGCACGCAGTCGTTACTGGTTACAGCTATTGGCCGATATGTTCGCTATCAAGATGGTTTATCGTGAAGGTGGTGACCTTGGCCCTGCTTTGGGCGCTGCTCGTTTGGCTGCGTTAGGGGTTGAAGGTGAAGATAAACTGTCAGAACTCTGTGCCAAGCCAAAAATCATTGAAACCTTTCTACCGGACTTAAGCCAGCAAGGCATGTGGCAAGAGAAAAGAGGCCGTTTCCAAGCCTTATATCATGCATTACGAGATATTTAGAGAGACATACCTTAGACAGAAAAAAGGAAAAGTGGGCAAAATGCTGTCTTTGGAAGTATGCTTTATGACTAATAATAAAAATAAAGTAAGGGATGCTTCGTTATGTTTGAAAAACGTTATCGACTTAATTTGGTTTTCAATGCTAACAAAGTTTATGACCGTCAGGTGATTGAAGGCATAGGGGAATATTTACAAGCAGCACAATGCGATTGGGATGTGTATTTCGAGGATGATTTTCGTAGCCGCTTAGATGGCCTGAAGTATTGGCAAGGTGATGGCATCATCGCCGATTTTGATAATCCTGAGGTAGAAGAGTCACTTAAAGAAACGGATATACCTACGGTCGCTGTGGGAGGTTCTTATCAACGTAAGGAAGATTATCCCAGATTGCCCTATGTAGCGACCGATAATGCTGCTTTGGTCAGCAGTGCCTACCAACACTTAAAACGAAAAGGGCTTAGCCATTTTGGTTTTTATGGTGTTCCAGCCAACAAATATCATCGCTGGTCAAGTGAAAGACAACATACTTTTGTTGAACAAGTAGCCTGTGATGGTTTTCAACCTTACGTATATGAAGGGTATTTGACTTCAACACAACTTTGGGAAACAGCTCAACAGGGCTTAGAGAATTGGCTTAATGATTTACCCAAGCCGATTGGTATTATTGCGGTGACGGATTCCCGGGCCAGACATCTTCTACAGGTCTGCGATCATTTAAACATCATGGTGCCTGAGCAGGTGTCCATCATAGGGATAGACAATGAAAATATGGCGCGTTATCTCAATCGTACAGCCTTATCATCAGTAGAGCAGGGATGTAAGCAAATGGGTTATGAAGCAGCAAAAATATTACATAGGATGTTGTTGGGCTATAGCCAGAATAAAAGCCTAGTGTTGGTTAATCCAAATGGTGTACAAGAGAGGCAATCCTCTGATTTTCGAGCCTTGCGCGATCCTTATGTGATTCAAGCCATGCATTATATTCGACACAATGCTTGCCGGGGCGTTAAAGTTGCTCAAGTGGTTGATTATATTGGTATTTCACGAACTAATCTGGAATCACGCTTTGTCGATGAAATGGGCTGTTCAATGCACGAGCAATTGCATATGACAAAATTCTCTCGGGCATGCGAATTAATTTGTTCCACCAATTTACCTTTTGATGAAATTGCCCGTACCTGTGGTTATCCTTCAGTGCAATATTTGTATACGGTATCGCGCAAAAATTTAGGTATGACACCAAAAGAATATCGAGTCTCCAGTCGTTTGCAGAAAGAAGACTCGTAATTTTACTGTGTAGAATTTATCGTAATCAATGCCTAGTTTTTAGGGGAACGTATATAGGAATGCAGCAGGTTTTCAAGCATTTCTTGGCGACCTGATACAGGTTGTGGGTTGATATTGTGGGTTTCAGCATATTCAGCCACTTGTGACAAGGTCATCTTTCCATGCAGAAGCTGTTCACCTAAAGTTTGTGACCAAGCTTGGTAGCGATCTTTTATCATGGTTTCTAAGCTTGCTTCTTGGAGCATAGCGGCGGCATTTTGCAAGGCCAATGCTAAGGTGTCCATGGCGCCAATGTGGCCGTGGAAAAGGTCTTCTAGATCGATTGATTGTCGACGTAATTTGGTATCAAACATATAACCACCGGTTTTGAAACCACCAGCCTTGAGGATTTCGTAAGTCGCTAAGGTGTACTCTTCAACACTGGTTGGATATTGATCCGTGTCCCAGCCCAGTTGGGCGTCGCCCTGATTGGCATCAATGGAACCAAAAATGCCTAATGCGCAAGCGGTGGCGATTTCATGATGGAAGCTATGGCCCGCTAGGGTGGCGTGATTGGCTTCAATATTAACTTTGATTTCTTTTTCTAGATCAAATTCTTTTAAAAATCCAAAGACGGTGGCGGTATCATAATCGTATTGATGCTTAGTTGGTTCAGCAGGCTTGGGTTCGATCAGAATGGTGCCTTGAAAGCCTATCTTATGCTTGTGTTCCACCACCATTTGCATAAAACGTCCAAGTTGTTGGCGTTCTCGCTTTAGGTCTGTGTTAAGCAAAGTTTCATAGCCTTCCCGTCCTCCCCAGAGTACGTAGTTTTCCCCTTTTAATCTATGAGTTGCCTGCATGGCATGACACACTTGCGTCGCGGCATAGGCAAATATTTCCGGGTTCGGATTAGAGGCAGCACCTGACATATATCTTGGATGGGAAAAGACATTGGCGGTCCCCCATAATAGTTTCATGCCTGTAGTGGCTTGCTTTTCTTCTAACACATCTTGCATGTGCGCAAAGTTATTAATGTACTCACCTATGTTATTGCCTTCTGGTGAGACATCGACATCATGAAAACTGTAATAGGGAATGCCTAATTTGCTGAAGAATTCAAAAGCGGCATCGGCTTTTTGTTTGGCTGCTTGCATTTCATTATCTGTCTTATACCAAGGACGTTGAAAGGTGTTTGCGCCGAACACGTCACTGCCTTGCCAACAGAAATTATGCCAATAACAAGCTGCCATTCTTAGGTGTTCCGACATGCTTTTCCCCATGACAATTTTATTGGCGTCATAATGTTTAAAGGCAAATGGATTTTTAGATTGAGCACCTTCGTAACGAATAGGTGAAATATTGGGGAAGTATTCCGTCATGTGACTCTCCTAATTTTTGTTGTTGTTTTAGGTTTCATCTTGTCGGCATTGTGAAGACGCAGCAATTACGAAATTTGTTGTGGCCTTTATAGATTTGCGCAGTGTTGAAATAGCGATAGTGTGTGATGAAAAAAAGATTTATGAAATGCTGTTTTATTTATTGTAAGATGGTTGAAAGCCATTCCTATTTCCAAGAGCTGTCAAAAATTGAGTCTTGTTGCAAAAGATAATGTCACTAAAAATGTTTCATTAGCTTGGCCTCTGGCCTTAAATTCGCTGCTGGTACAATCCATGGTGCTAGTTGATGTCATGCTGGTGGCTGGGCTGGGAGAAGTGTCTGTGGCTGGTTTGGGCTTGGCTTCTGCTATTTTGGCCTTGCTGATTGGCACTCAGTATGCCTTAGCCAATGGTACTCAATTAATACTGGCAAGAGCCTTTGGTGCCGAAGACGGTCGTAAAATCGCCAACAGCTTATTCATTGGTTGGATCATAAACCTAGGTTTGACCTTGCTCACCAGTTTTTCTCTCATATTATCCATCGATATATTGCTACCTATATTAGTGGATGACCTTCTGGTGGCAGAACAAGCCTCATCCTATCTGCATGTCAGCGCTTTTATGCTATTAGCATCATCTTGTGCGCAAGTGATGATTGCTTTTTTTAATGGAAGTGGGAAAACACGCTTACCCCTTTATGGTTATGGCATTGAGATTCCTATTAATATTTTGCTCAGTTGGAGCTTAATATATGGGCATTATGGCTTACCTGAAATGGGCTTGCAGGGCGCTGCGGTGGGCAGCTTAGTGGCGGTTCTGATTCGTGTGCTGTATTTGTCTTGGCAACTTGGTAGGCAGGCAAATGTATCAATAAAGTTTGCCAAACAAGATATAAAGGCGCAGCAGATTTGGCGACATTTGGTCGAAATTTCCCCTATTGCTGCCAATTTTATTACGCTTGCTTCAGGGGTTATGCTGCATCAAATTTTATTCGCTCAGTTGGATATATATTCCTTTGCAGCCATCACTTTGGTGATGCCTTGGATGCAAATGGGAGCGCAATTTGTTACCTCCTGGGCGCTTGCCACATCCATTAATATTAGTCAGCTTAGAGGACAAAATCAGCCACATTTGATTCCCGGATTTGTTAGGGACGCGGTGCGTATTATCTTATTGTTGGGCATGCTTTTGTGTGGGATTTTTATTGCTTTTGGTGAAAGTCTGGGGTGGATTTACCCAAATTTAGCCCCCGCGACGTTACGAGCATTGGAAGTGATTGCTCCGATTTATATCTTGATTCCATTGGTGCGTACTTATAATGGTTTGTGTGGCCATTCTCTTCGTGCTCTGGGCCACAGCGTGACAGTGTTGCAGATTCACTTTGTTACTCAATGGATTATTGGTTTGCCATATCTGGCGTTGATGGTGTATTGGCAGGCGCCACTGTGGGCGATTTTTGGTTCTATTTTGTTAGAAGAGTGCTTGAAAGTGTATTTCTTCCGTAAGCACTTACAAAGAGAACTCATGTCTCTTTGTAAGCCAGCCTGATACTTATTTGGTTGGGACTGGTGTGTTAACCGAAGCGCTTTTCTAAATAACGGATAATTTCCGACGATTCGTACATCCAAGTGACTTGTCCCGCTTTTTCTATGCGTAAACAAGGTACTTTTACTTGTCCTCCACCTTCTAAGAGGGCCTGTCTGTGTTCGGAGCCTTCTGTGGCGTTGCGCTTTTCGATAGGCAAATTTAGCTTATAAAGAGCGCGACGAGTTTTTATACAAAAAGGATAAGCAAAAAATTGATAAAGGACTAAATTTTGTGAAGCCTTATCTACTTCAGTTTGTGCTTCAGTTGAACGTTTTAGATTACGGCCACGTGTTGCGAGATCGGCAATGGCGATAATGATGCCCAATAGATTACGGACGATTTTTAGGAAGAATTTCATAATGGATCTTTCAGCTGAAAATAAGGTGACATTATATCCATTGTGAATTTTGCTGAAAGTGCTAAACAGGCAATTTTTTAGTGTTATTTTAAAGGGCGTTAAGTGTCTTTTTTGATGTTTGTACCTTTCCTAAGCCTATTAAAAAACACACAAAGTAGTGAAATATAAATGGCTGTAATTTGACTTGTTACAAGAAGATACTCTTCCAAAAGGAATAGTATTGGTGTTATTTGCAGGGAAACATCATATTTATGCAAATCTTGCTATCCGCTCTTCCTATTCTTTTACTGATATGGCTAATGACCAAACGCTCTCCTTGGCCAGCCCATATTGCCTTGCCATTTACCGCCTTGCTGGTGGCGTTAGTACAAGTATTTTCCTTCCAAGCAGATATTCTTTTAATGTTAGCAAATGCCATCGCTGGTGTTTTGGCAGTGTTGACACCAATCTCCATTGTGGCTGGAGCCATCCTACTAAACCGTATCTTGTATTACTCTGGCGCGGAAGCGCATTTGAGCGCATGGTTAAAAACCATCAGTGATAATGATATTGCGCAATTGATGATTATAGGTTGGGCGTTTGCTTTTATGATTGAAGGAGCTTCCGGTTTCGGTACACCTGCTGCCATCGCGGCTCCTATACTAGTAGGATTGGGTTTTCCTGTATTGCGTGTGGCAATACTCACCTTAACCATGAACTCTATTCCTGTGTCTTTTGGCGCGGTAGGAACCCCACTTTGGTTTGGTCTAAGTGGTTTGAATTTAACCACGGACATGATGACTGAAATCGCTTCTCTGACAGCCTTACTAAACACGTTAGCCGCTTTCGTCGTACCTATTATCGCACTGAGTTTTGTCGTGACTTGGAAGTACATATGGCGTAACTCTGTGTTTATTATTTTGAGTATATTGTCCTGTACTTTACCCTATTACTTTGTCGCCCAATGGAATTATGAGTTTCCAGCTTTGATTGGTGGCGCAGTGGGACTAATACTGAGTATAGGCTTGGCAAAATTGGGCATTGGTTTAGTCAAGCAGCCTGATGAAACTTTTGATAAGAAGCACTTGTCAAACCTACAATTGATCAAAGTTATTACACCTTTCACATTGCTCATAATTGTTTTGGTGGTGACTCGCTTACCGCAATTGCCATTCAAAAGCTGGTTGAATGATGTCACCCCCATGTGGAGCAGCTTTATTGGCATAGGGCAGTTTGAGATCAGTCGAGCCTTGGTGTTAAGTGTCACTGATATACTGACTACTCAGGTAAGTTGGCAATATAAAAGTTTGTATGTTCCAGCACTGATTCCTTTTGTTTTGGTGGTTTTGATCTGTATACCCTTGTATCACATGTCTCGTCAGCAAGTATTCATGGCGATATCGGATACCTTTAAAAGATTATTACTGCCTTGCCTGTCTTTAATCGGTGCTTTGGTGATGGTCAATCTTATGATGCAGGGAGACAATGAGTCACCGATGAATATATTGGCGAATGGCTTTGCTCAATTACTTGGAGGTAGTTGGTTGTATGCCGCAGCTTGGTTAGGAGCGCTTGGGTCCTTTTTTTCTGGTTCGGCGACTGTCTCAAATTTAACCTTTAGTGGTATTCAGTACGCTATTGCTGAGAAGGTAGGACTACCAGTTAGTGTGATTTTAGCCTTGCAATCTGTGGGGGCAGCAATGGGCAATATGGTATGCATTAATAACATTATTGCAGTGTCGACGATTTTAGGCTTTGCGAATAAGGAAGGCGTCATTATTAAACGAACAATTTTGCCTATGCTTGCTTATGGTCTAATCGCTGGGGGAGTTGCATGGTGTCTTTTGAGGTGAAGATATGGTTAGGGTATTTGTTTATGGCACATTAAAAGAAGGGTTTCCCAACTTTCACCTCAATCATGGAAAACGCTTAGATGGTGATTTTGTCACTCAACAGAGTTTCCCTTTGTATTTGATTGGTGAACGTCATTCACCTTGGTTAATGCTTTCTGCAGGTCTTGGGCATCCCATAAAAGGACAAGTATTTTCGGTTTCAGATGAAATTTTAGCAGCAATGGATAAGCTGGAGCGGTGTGATCAGGCTAATGGATATAAAAGGGTGACGGTGCAAGTGATGTGTCTGCAAACAGGCAATGTATTAGAAGTCTATATGTATGGTAAGCCTAGTATCTTGCTTGATATTAAAGAGATCAAAGCAGAGTTGCACGGTGAATACGGGCAAGAACATGCGCGTTTGTATCGTTCAAGGTCTTTATAACTTAGTAAAAAAACAAGGCCAGCGGATAGCGGCCTTGTTTTCTGCGGATGAAAGACAGAAATTATGCGTCCGTCTTTTTCTCTGCTTGCTGTTTTTCTAGACGTTTTTCCCAGAAGTCAGCACCCTTAATGCCTAGGGCTTTTGGATCAAAAGTATAGTCAGTAACGCCACGAGCTTTTTGATTTTCGTAGTCTTTAAGCGCTTTCATGGTTGGTTGTGCCATGAAGAAAATCAGTAAAATACCAACAATGTTAAGCCAAGCCATTAAGCCAACACCAACGTCACCCAAGTTCCAGATGTAACCCGCTGTGTTTACTGTACCGTATGCCACCATAAACATAATTAATAGTTTTACTAGGGTCAGTGAAATATTCATGTTTAAGGCACGGCGAAGGTAAGCTACGTTGGTTTCTGCAATATAGTAGTAGGCCAAAATAGTGGTGAAAGCGAAGAAGAACAAAGCAATACCAACAAAGGCAGAACCTGTGTGCCCAAATACACTTGCTAATGCCATTTGAGTAAAGGCTGGTGAAGCGATGATAGTTGACGCATCCACATTTTGTACGATGAACTGACCTTCTGATAGTGTACCTTGTACATTGTACTGTTGTGTGATCAAGATCATTAAAGCGGTAGCCGTACAGATGAACAAAGTGTCCACGTATACAGAGAAAGCTTGTACTAGACCTTGCTGTGCAGGGTGCTGAACTTCTGCTGCTGCGGCCGCATGTGGGCCAGTACCTTGACCTGCTTCGTTAGAATACACACCACGTTTTACCCCCCAACCAATGGCCGCACCAAAACCCGCTTGAGCGGTGAAAGCATCGGAAATGATCAAGCTAAAAATGCCTGGTACTTTATCAAGGTTTAGGAAAACAATGATTAATGCCATGATGATGTAACCCATCGCCATGAAAGGCACAATGACTTGCGTGAAGTTAGCGATGCGTTTGATGCCACCAAAGATGATGAAAGCCAAAACCACAAGGATAACAGCCAAGGCTAATAGCTTAGTAGAACCTACTTCACCAAATGAGCTGGTGACCATAGTACCCTCGCCAAAGACTTGCGTTACTGCATTACCTACAGAGTTAGCTTGGATACCTGGTAAGAAAATACCACAGGCAATGATAGAAGACAGGGCAAACAAGACTCCTAACCAGCGCCAGCCTAGGCAACGTTCAAAGTAGTAAGCAGGGCCACCTCGGTATTGACCGTTTTCGCTGACTTTGTAAATCTGACCTAAGGTCGATTCTGCGTAGGCTGTGCTGGCGCCTAAGAAGGCCACAACCCACATCCAGAACACGGCACCAGGGCCACCAAATCCAATGGCGGCTGCAACACCGGCAATGTTACCTGTACCAACACGACCTGATAGTGATACCGCCAAAGCTTGGAAAGAAGAAATACCTTTTTCAGAGGTATTACCGTTAAACAGTAAAGTCCACATTTCTTTAAAATGGCGAACTTGCGCAAAACGCGTCAGAATTGAGTAGAAAAGACCTGCGCCAAGGCAGAGATAGATTAAGGCTGGGCTCCAAATGATACCGTTCAGGAAATCAATGAATGCTTGCATAGTAAATCCTCGAGTATAAGCTCGGTGAGCTTTTTTTAGTTGTTATATTCCTGATGAAGAAGCAAAGCTTGTGGCTTTTTTTCTTCGTACTAAGTGTGCGCACTAAAATTCATAAGTAAGTTTCTTAACATTAAGAAAGTGTGTGCACCTTAGTGGGGCAAATTTACCATGATTGCCAAAATTAGGCTATTTAATAGGAGCTAAAAATGCCTTTAATAAAAAAATCCCGCCCCCAAAATGGGGGACGGGATATAAGGCGGGAGTGCCTTAAAGAATATGAAGTGAGACACTTTGTATCGACTAGATAATCAAACTAATGGCATCTAATAGATACAGGTCGAACATGCCTTCTGGATAGTCAACATGCATAATACGACCCAAGGTTACCAAGAAGATAACCAGACACACGGCGATGGTGCTGGACTTCAGGTAAGAGGCTTTGGCGATCACACGCAAGAACACCAAAGAAAATACGAAAGTAGTGCAAATAAAACCAAACAAGTAATAGCAATATGCAATACCAAAGAAACCGGCGATGTATACCAAATTGGCAGTTAACTGAGCGGGAACCAAAGGATGTTTTTCTCGCACAGCTTTAATCGCCACCATAATTACAGAGAAGAGAACAATAGCAATAGCAATAATAGGGAAAGAGCGCGTTAACTCTGCCATGTTCCATACGTCGTATAAAGCATAGCCTGCGCACACAGCTAAGATAGCCATGATACCGTAATCGGCTAATGACATGGTTTGTTGCTCATCTTCTACAGGAGCAACGGCTTTTTCCGCTTCACTGGCTTGCGCCAATTTTGCTGCTTTACGTTTCTTCAAAACTGGTGGTAGAACAAAACCTATGATGATAAGTGCCGCAATAATCAAGACACCGGGACGGAAGAACCAAGAGGTTCCGTAGAACTGGATGCTCTGGAAGAAGTAGTTTTCAGCTCCTGAAGACAATACAAAACCAATCAGAAAAGCAGGGCGAGGCCAGTTTGCCCCTTTCATCAGAATACCAAGGCTTGCTACCACGCCAAGTAAAATGAAGTCACCTAAACTGCGAGTTGCTTGATAAGCGGCAAACAGGATAAGGGTTAAAATAATAGGAGTTAATACAGAGAACTTGATGTAAGTTAACAATGAAATTGGACGCGTAAAGCAAATACAGAAAATAGCGCCCAAAATGTTAGCCATCGCCAATGACCAGATAATGGTATAAGTCAGGTCTAGGTGCGTGGAGATCATAGATACGCCTGGCTGGATGCCAAGTAATAACATGCCACCAAGGAAAACCGCCGCTGAACCAGAACCTGGTACACCAAATAAGATGGTAGGAATCATACTCCCCGAAGCACAGGCATTGTTTGCTGACTCTGGTGCGATAACACCACGGATTTCCCCTTTACCAAACTGCGAAGTGTCTTTGCTTGAATTTAAAGCAAAGCTGTAAGTCATCCAGTCAACCACAGAGCCACCTAAACCAGGAATGGCACCGATCAAACTACCAAAAACAGATGATTTACCGACCAGTGGTAAATTGGCAAATACGTCTTTAAAACCTTGACCTAGGCCATGACCTAGCTTGTTTTTTGCTGATGCAATGGCGGTATCTTTTACCAATAGACTAACAATTTCAGGTAAGGCAAAAATACCCAAACCCACAATCACAAGTGGAATGCCGTCGTACAGATAATCAATGTCTAAAGTAAAACGGAATTCACCGGTGGCAGGTGCACCACCAATGGTACCAACCAATAAGCCAAATCCACATGCTGCTAACCCCTTGTATAGGTTACGGCCAGATAAGGCAGCCACAACGCTTAAGCCTAATAGAGTCAACATGAATAACTCGGCTGACGAGAAAGCCAATACCACAGGACGAGCAACAAGTATAAATACGCTGAGCACAATTGCCCCCACTACGCCACCTATCATGGAAGATAAGAAGGCAGCAGCGAGAGCACGTGCAGCTTGACCTTTTTTGGCTAATGGGAAGCCGTCCATCACAGTTGCTTGTGATGAACTAGAGCCTGGAATACCCATTAGGACAGAGGTAAAGGTATCCCCTGTCGGAATTACGGCGACAAGTCCCATCAGCATGCCGAGACCTACGGCAGGTTCCATCCCATACAAAAAAGGCAAGAGTAAAGACATTCCGGCAATACCGCCTAGCCCAGGAATAATCCCCACGACTAAGCCGACCAAGACACCCGTAATTAAGTAGGTGAGATGGCCAATAGACAGTATTTGATCCAGGGCGCTGAGGAACTCAATCATTAATAATAACTCCTAAAACCAGATTACAGTGTGTAATCGAATTTTGTTTTCAACCATTGCGCAACCCATTGGTATAGCTCTGGTGAAATGTTAAGCGCTTCGCTTAGGTGTTGTGCAGCATCAATACCTTCCACGTTAGTGTAAGGACCTACTTGAACAGCAGATTCTTCGATGAAAGTAGGATCTTTCAACATTGCGTTGATGCCTTTACGGTATGCTGCAATCACATCGCTTGGTGTTTCAGCAGGAATAAAGATAACTTTCTGGAAAGCAAAACCAGCCGCTAGGAACTTAGAGTAGGCATCGTAAGCTTGACCAGAAGGTTGTTTACCGTACTTCTGGATATACACTTCTTGGAAAGTGGGAAGATTTGGGAAGGCAGGATCACGTACCACTTTGCCTTCTTTGTTTAGTACACCTAGCGAGAATAATGGCACTGCTTTGTCGTTATTTACTAGGTCAACAACTGAGTTCAAGTAAGCAGAAGAGGTTTGGAAGTCAATTTTGGCTTCACCACGTTCAAAAGCCAGACGACCAGCACCACGGCTCTTCATACCAAATACAGGTTTAACGTCCAATCCAAGCATTTCGAAGGCGATCAACACAGGCAACTCAAGACGAGTAGGACCTTGTGAACCAAATGGTAGTGTTACACCATCAAGCTTGTCTATGTCTGCTGCAGATTTAACACCTAGATTTGGTTGTACATAAACAACGCCGCCAGTTGGGCTGGCCATTAGAGGCACCCATTTGTCGAAGTTATAACGTACACGTTTATCGCCTAACATGAATGGGAAAAGAGTAGAGGCAGATGTCCCTAGAATGTCTTGACCATTTTCTTTAGCGCGCTTGTAAAACAAGTTAGTACCTGTGATAGAACCACCACCAGGTTGGTTTTTGATGACAACCGTTGGGTTACCTTCAAGGTTTTTACTTAAATGAGGGGCAATAAAACGTGCCCAAACATCCGTACCACCACCCACACCAAATGGGATGGTCCAGTTAATGGTAGAAGGAAGCTCAGCTTCGTTTGCTTGTAATGGAGCAGATACTAAACAACTGAAAGACAGGAGAGAAGCACCTAATAGCGTAGAAAGTTTTTTCATCGAATTTATCCTTTCTTGTTTTTATGACTAATCAATACCAATACTTATCAGTATTGAAACGGTTAATTTAGATATACTGTGCCGGACAGTATTTTCTTCGCTGTGCGTATCAGTGATACGCTGTTTAATGCTGATGGTTCATCTTCCTTGCGTTGAGCAGTCAGCTCTATCGTTCCTGATGGATGCTCTAATGTGAAAAAGGATGCATTAGCCTTTTCACCAATTAGTTTTGACGCCACAGTGCCCGGTAAGCAGCAAGCGGTAACAATGGCGATACTACCTGTTACTGCTAATGCTTTATGGCACTTGTGGGGCACAAAATAGCGCGCGCAAACTGTGCCGCCCTGATTAGCAGGGGACAGCAAAATAGGTTTAGGAATGACGGAGTCTGAGACATCCCCCATGCCCATTAACTGGCCAGCTTGCAGGCGAATGTTTTCCAAGCGAGACATAAATTCGTGATCTTCATCTAATTCGGCTGGTGTTTCATGACCAGACTTGCCAAGGTCTGCCGCATTGATGATTACCACTGGTGTGGCGGCGTCGATACAAGTCACTTCAACCGAATCAATTAGATTGGTCTTCTCACCTGTTGGTAATAACTTGCCTGTTTTGGCACCTTCCACATCCAAAAAGGTCAATTCGATGGGAGCGCCTGGTGAGTTGGTACCACTGATGGTAATGTCACCCCTGTATTCTACTTGGCGGTTCGGGGTTTGAACTGTTGAATAAATGATTTTTCCTGTATTCAAATTGTGAATACGCACAGTGGTCTTGCCTTCTTGTGCTGGAAACAAACCTGTTTCGATTGCGTAAGGCGCAACGCCTGCAAGCATGTTGCCGCAGTTTGGAGAGAAGTCGACTTTTTGTTCAATAATACCCACTTGTGCAAACAAGTAATCTACGTCTGCATCAGGATGCGTCGAAGGACCAACCATCGCCACTTTACTGGTTAGGCTGTTACTGCCGCCAATACCATCAAGCTGAAGTTCATGGCCTGACCCCATGATCTTCATTAAAACCTCTGCACATGCCTCTCTGTCTTCAGGCAAATCAGAAATATTTAAATAAGGGCCTCGAGATGTGCCGCCACGCATTATCATGCATGAAATGGTTTGAGACATTGAGATTAACCTTTATTGTTGTTTGATCTTGCCGCCTAAGGTCTCACAAGATGTATTGCTGCATCAAATGCAAAGATAGGTCATAATTGATGCATGAATGTTATTAATTGGATTGGTTATGCATCAAATTGAATTTAAAGATCTGGTGATTTTTATCCGTATCGCAGAGACGGGAAACTTCCACGACGCCGCAGAATTAACGCATTTGTCGCAACCTGCACTGAGTCGTCGTATGCAAAAATTGGAAGCAATTTTGGGAGCGCCTTTGTTTGAACGTACTACGAGAAAAACTTGGTTGACCTCGGTAGGGCGAGAATTTTTACCCAAAGCCAGGCGTATGTTGGAAGAGTTTGAACTGTCTGTTCTGGGCATAAAGGATATGGCTTCGCAGCAAAAAGGTAAAGTGACGATTGCGTGTATTCCGACAGCGGCATTCTATTTTTTGCCCAGCGTTATCCATGTTTTTAATGAAAGGTACCCAGGCATTCGTATTCAAATTCTTGATGAAAGTGCCAATCATGGTCTGGAGTCTGTAATTCGTGGAGATGCAGATTTTGGTATTAATATGGCCATTGCACAGCACCCAGAAGTGACTTTTACCCCCTTGCTGGATGACCCATTTGTGGTGTGTTTACGAACTGACCATCCACTTTGTGAGCTGGAAGAAGTCTCTTGGACAGATATTGAACCTTATAAACTCATCAGTGTTGGGCGTGCCAGTGGTAACCGTATTTTGTTAGACAAATCCTTAGCCAGAGATCAGGTGCAACTGAACAGTTTTTATGAAGTCCAACACTTGTCCACGTCTCTGGGTTTGGTGGAAATGGGGTTGGGAATCTCCATTGTGCCAAAATTGGCGATGCCACTCAGTACTGCTTCGGTACTGACTTCTCGTCCTCTAAAAGGACAACAAATTGATCGCTCTATTGGCTTGGTAAAGCGCAGTTCAACCTCTTTGTCACCAGCGGCTGACTTGTTTATTAATATCTTGTTAGAGCATTGGTCAAAAGTCTAATTAGTTTTTTTCTTAAAGATGAGTGCCTTTAAGCTGGATTCTTCGTCTATGTCAGGAAACTCGGGTGGGTTTTGTAAGCGCTGCTGAAATTCAATGTCAGTGGCGTTTTCATGCATGGCGTTAATAACAAATTGGCAATCGATACTTGGATCGTTTGCGCAGGCTAATACCTGTCCTGAGGGCGTTATCAAGTCCGGTAAACGTCGTAGAATTTTCTGGTAGTCCTTAGTTAAGGCAAAGCTGCCTTTTTGGAAGCTAGGTGGATCGATAATAATCAAATCATAGGGACCATATTTGTTGATTTTTCCCCAGGATTTGAGAATGTCATGGGCGAAAAATTTGACCTTTGTCATGTCTTGTTGGTTGAGTTTATGGTTGTCACGTCCTCGATTCAGTGCAGCCTTGGCCATGTCGAAATTGATAACGGATTTTGCACCACCAGACAGCGCTGCCACAGAGAAACCGCAGGTGTAAGAGAACAAATTGAGAACGCTTTTATCTTGACTGTTTTCTTTTACCCAACGACGACCATACCGCATGTCGAGAAACAGGCCGGTATTCTGATTTCGCCCTAATGACATTTGAAAAGCAAGGTCATTTTCATAGGCCACGGGATTAGGATCCAGTTTCCCCCAAATTAACTCAGTGGGATTTCTGTCTTGATATCTGTATTGAATCAATATGCTCTTCACCGAATAGTCCTGCCATTCCGTGCGATGAGGCCAATTTAATAAGGTTTTAAGAAGTTGGTCTTGTTGGTCATTTGGTAGTGTTTTATACAAACTAACCAAAATGTGTCCAGCAACATAATCTACTGTTATTTGCTCTAAACCTGAGAAACATCTACCACGACCATGGAAGAGTCTGTGTAATTGGTTTGGGAGTTGAGGAGATTTTTGAGAAAATTGTTTGAATACTTGATCCGTGAGGACACTAAAAGGCGGGGAAGTCATATCTAGATTACTGCTAAAAAAGCAATATCTTACTGATTGTTGGCTCATTTGTCAGAAATTATTGTTCGGCAAATGGCAATCGGGCTCATATCATGAGGCAAAACTGAAAGGCGCAAACCGAGAGCATATCTCGGTTTGCACTAATATATTAACTTCTGTGCCAACGCCATGCATCGATTAACAGAAAGAAGAGTAAGCTGACACCCATTACAGGCATACTCAAGCCAAGTGCAATGGCAATCAGCAAAGTAACAATTTTTTGCAGACCGTTGAGTTTAGCCCAGGCTTCCAAAAGTGGTTTGGAGGTTGAACCAGGGTTTGGGCGACGCAACCACCACATTTTGTATCCCCAAATAATCATTATACAAAGAGATGCACCAAATAGGGTGAGTAGGATTTGGTTTGTAAGCCCAAACAAAACCCCCATGTGTCCATCAATGCCCCAGCGAATTAATTTGGCTACTAAAGGGAAGTTATCGAATTCTGCTTTGCTGGTAACTTCTAGACTGTTTGGATCCACTGCGACACTGTCGACTTGCGTTGGCCAAGAACGATCAATTTCACGAACAAACCAAGCTTTATTGCCAGTGCGATCGGGCTTTATTTCAATTTTATTGGCGTCAAGTCCCGCATCACGAGCGGCCTGTAATACGCCATCAAACAAGGTATCCGTGTTAACTGTTTGCTTTGCTATCTTGGTTGATTCATTTGTCTGCGTACCATGATGAGCATGATTAGTGTGCTCGTCTTGTGATGCCACTGCTTGATTCGCCAAACTCAGGTCGACAGAAGGCGTGACCCAGCCAAGGTTTGCTCTTAATGTACCTATATTACTTCCCGCCCATTTAGACCAAGTAAGCCCGGTAATGGAAACGAAAATCAGTCCGACAAAAATCCATAATCCCAGTTGGTAATGACGACGACGCTTACGCAAATGCTCTGTTTTACTAGCGACTTCGACGTTATTTTTTTTGCCACCTTTGTACCATAAAAATAAGCCACCAAGGGCCGCAATCCATAGCCAAGAGGCTGCCAGTTCACTGTAATAGCGACCAATCTCACCAAGCAGTAACTGACGATGGAAAAAGTCGATGGTAGTGCGGATTGGTAAAACACCACTGGTACCATAAACCGGTAAATTACCAGTAATGTTCAGGGTGACGGGATCCACAAAGAGGGCTCTAGCGCCTGTTAAATTAGCGGTTGAATCTAAAAACATAACTCGAGTGGTGTCTCCCACTTCCGGCGCTGGGCGCACGGCAAATAGGGTGAGATCTTCTGATAAAGAAGAGCGTGCAGCGGCAATTTGTCGACTGAGTGGTTGATAATCTCCTCGACTGTCAGTGGTTAAAATTTCTTTGTATACCGCTTGTTCAATTTGTGGCGTCAAAATGTAAAGGGTACCGGTGAATGCCGCGATGAAGATAAAAGGGCCGACAAAGACGCCAATATAAAAATGCAGACGTGTTATCAGTTGTAACAAAGCATTATTGTTGCTAGAGGCCTTGTTAGTATTCGATTGACTGGACATAAAATCTCTCTTGCTTGGGCACACTTTATTTAGGCAAAAGCGTACCTCTGAATTCATATTCATTAAGTTGAAATACACAGAGAAGGGGGGGCATAAATTTTCACACTTTCCCTAACGTGTATTTAGGTAATGTATGGGATCAGTGAGAGACTACTGGAGGAGCTCTGGGTTTCAGTGGAGTGAAAATGGCGAGGTATTTACGCACTAAAACTGCGTAGAAGACGCTCGGATAAGGTTCAAAATCCAAAGGAATAATGTCGAAGGTTTTGACATCCAACCAGCTAAGATGAAACAACAAGGAACAATAGCCACAAGCCTCAAGCACATTGATGCTGCCATTGTTATGTCCATGATGATGGTGACCTAAGTGATTGTGATGAGTAGACTGAGTTGAAGATGGCGTTTTCATCATGTTCGACTTGGAATGACTGACATGATTGTGATGATCTGAAAACTTAGTTGTCTTTGCTGTATCTGCTAAGTCGGAAGTAAATGCAATGTGGTGCTGGTGGTGCTGGTGGTGCGCAGAGCTTGGTTTGGTTTCCCTTTGCTCTACCATCACAATATTGACATGCTTGTTCTGAATAAGCTCAATCAGTTGGGAATACAAAGGGCCGAAATAGATTAGAAACACGCAAAATAAAGCCAGTAACACACCTAACAGCGTGTTGGTTTTATTGATAGAAAAACTGGCTTTAATGGTCACAGTCCGCATGTTTTTTTAATTACTGCAAAGGTGATCTGCTAAGCAGCTTGAATGTCGCGAGCGTGTTCTTCTGCTGAAGAAACAATACATTCTCCAGCCATATTAGGCGCTGCACCAATGGAATACTTATCTTGAGTCATGCCAGGCAGCCATTTTTCCTTCCAATCCTTTGCTGTAATCTCTATTCCCTTAAAGTCAGGATAGTCTTTTTCACCCCAATGTAGGGCCATGGCTTGGTTAGGCCACACAGGAAGTACTTGCTCGGTATTAAGAGGAATGATTAAACAGCCTTGTTCGTCCGCTAATGCCCAAATAGAAAGTCCTTGCCGGACTCTTTGAACCATTTTGCTGTAACGCTCGTTACTGGTTAAGCGGAAAAAAGCATCGTCGAATGGTGTGTCTGACATGAAATACAACCTGAAATAGAAATTTTCAGGGGATCATATCACAGAGTTTTTGAGTTCATAAAATTTTCGCCTTCCATGGCGGTCAGTTTAATTATCAAACAGAATATCGAGTTGCTGTAGATGTTGTTTCTTGATGGCGGTTTCCATCCAGCTGCCCTCAATACCGTTGCGGGCCAACTGATAAAGTTCTTGTTTATTGATTTGTGTACGCTCAATGAGTGCTTGGTAGTTATCATTCATATAACCACCAAAATAAGCTGGATCGTCTGAATTAACGGTGGCTTTAAGCCCTAATTTTAACATGGTACGGATTGGGTGATCGACCATGTCATTGACCACACAAAGCTTGAGATTAGATAAGGGACAAACAGTCAGAGTAAGCTGCTGTCTGGCGATTTCAGCTACTAAATCATCGTCCTCAAGAGCACGATTGCCATGATCTATGCGTTGAACCTTAATCAAATCCAGTGCTTGCCAGACATATTCTGGAGGTCCTTCTTCGCCAGCGTGAGCGGTAATTTTTAACCCCAAATCACGACATACAGAAAAAACCTTAGCGAATTTTTCTGGTGGGTGCCCAACTTCAGAGCTGTCTAAACCGACTCCGTCAATCCAGTCGAGAAAAGGTTTGGCTGCTTCTAAGGTTTCAAATGCACTTTCTTCGCTTAGGTGACGTAGAAAAGACATGATAAGCTGATAGGTCATGCCCCATTTTTGTTTTGCGTCTTCCAATGCTTGGCGAATACCTTTGATTTGAACATCAAAGGGAACGCCCCGTTCAGTATGGCCTTGTGGATCAAAAAAGATTTCTACGTGTACCACATTCTCACTGTGTACTTTTTGCAAATAGGCCATAGTAAGATCGTAAAAATCCGCTTCTTTAATAAGTACTGACATGCCTTGATAATAAAGATCGAGGAAATCTTGTAGATTGGTGAATTGATAGGCGGCTTTTAGTTCTTCAACCGTGGCGTATTTGAGAGTTACTTGATTGCGTTGGGCAATGCTAAACATCTGCTCTGGTTCAAAGGTACCTTCAATATGTAAGTGAAGTTCGGTTTTCGGCATGGCTTTCGAAAGTGCTATTAAAGAAGCTGTGTTTGTCATGTGATTACCTTTAAAGCAGATAGGTTTAAATGTATTTTAAAAATGTATCTAGACACTATAGGGAAAATACATTGAAAACGACAGAGTAAAAAAAGAGGGGGAATATACAGCCAGCTTAGCTGGCTGTATATATGTTTTAGCGAGGGATTTCGTCCGTAATACCTTCAACGTACCAATTAACTTGAGCAAGTTCTTCGTCAGTTAGTGAGTGACCCGCAGGAACAACGATGTTGCCTTTGTTATCCTTGATAGGGCCTGTGAAAGGTTTTAGCTCACCCGATTTGATTGCAGCGTAAGTCTCTTTGATCTTAGCTTGTACATCGGCAGGTAAGTTAGGGTTAATGGATTCGATCGTTAGCATGTCTTCTTTGAAGCCACCCCAAAAATCTTTTGGTTCCCAAGTATTGTTCATCACGGCTTCTGCCACGCTCACGTAGTAAGGTGTCCAGTTATCTCGTACTGAGAACATGTGCGCTTCTTTAGCAAACTTGCTCATGTTAGATGCTTGACCGATCGCTTTCATACCACGTTTTTCTGCAGCGATAAGCGGCGCAGGGCTGTCAGTGTGTTGCACAATAATGTCAGCACCTTGGTCCATCAAAGCATTTGCTGCATCAGTTTCTTTACCTGGATCGTACCAAGAGTTAACCCATACAATTTTGATTTTTACGTCTGGATTAACTTTTTTTGCTGACATGTAAACAGTGTTAATATCACGGATTACTTCAGGAATAGGGAAGGATGCAATGTAACCAATGGTATTGGTTTTGGTCATCATACCGGCAGCAACACCAGAGACATAGCGACCTTCATAAGTACGTAAAACATAGGTACCAACATTGCGTGAACGTTTGTAGCCTGTGGCATGTTCAAAGGTGACTTTTGGGAAACGCTTAGCAACTTTGACAGTTGGGTTCATAAAACCAAAAGAAGTGGTAAAGATGAGATCATTACCCGCTTTCGCCAATTGTGTAATAACACGTTCAGCGTCAGCACCTTCTGGCACGTTTTCCACATAAGTGGTTTCTACTTTATCACCAAAGTGCTTTTCAAGGCCGATACGACCTAAATCGTGCTCATAACTCCAGCCCAAATCACCGACAGGACCCACATAAACAAAACCAACTTTTAGTGGATCATCAGCTTGTACTGCACTGGCGCCTGCCAGAAGTCCCAAGCATAGTAGTAAAGATTTCATTTTCATTTTTTGCTCCTATTGTGTGCCCATTGGGCTTATTGCACTTTAAAATATTGATATGAGTCAGTTAGGAAAGTTACGACCAATCCATTTGCTGAAGCTGATGGACTGTTTGTGCGGTACTTTCCCTAGGCCATGTTCCTTGGATCAAAAGGTTTCCCTAATGACCTTGGCGCTAGTAATTTTTCCTTAAATTGATCTGCACTGATGATGACCATCACTATGACGGTGGCCACATAGGGCAGCATAGCCAGTAAATTTGGAGAAATAGACCAGCCAAAACCTTGTAAGACTAGATGCATAATACTGGCCAAACCGAACAGGTATGCACCTAGCATAATTCGACCGATACGCCATGATGCAAACACCACTAAGGCTAATGCGATCCAACCTCGTCCTGCGGTCATGTTTTCTACCCACATAGGGGTGTAAACCAATGACATGTAGGCACCAGAAATACCTGCCATGGCACCACCAAACATGATGGCCAAATAACGTACCTGCAGTACTTTGATGCCAATAGCATTGGCGGCATTAGGGTTCTCGCCAACGGCTTTTAAGGTCAAACCAAGGCGGGTTTTATTGACCACTATGTAGAGTACAAAAGTCATTACGAAAGACAAATAAACAAGAATGTCGTGCTTAAAGAAAATATCACCGATGAATGGAATGTTGGACAATACAGGCAAAGCAATTGGAGCGAAGCCAGGAAGGGTTTGACCGACCACACTCGAGCCAATAAAAGCGCTCAGACCAGTACCGAAGATGGTTAAGGCTAAACCTGTTGCGACTTGATTGGCTCCTAATTGTAATACTAAGACGGCAAAGATAAGACTCATAAAGGCGCCCATGATAACGGCGCCTAATACACCCAGTCCCATACTGCCAGTTGAGTACGCGGCTATGAAACCGACCACGGCCCCCATTAGCATCATGCCTTCTTGTCCTAAATTTAAAATGCCGGATTTTTCACAAATGACTTCCCCTAATGCAATGAAGAGTAAAGGGGTGCCCGTTTTGATGGCGGCGAACAAAATTTGTGTTAATAAATCTGCGTCCACAGTGTGCTCCTAGTTCGTCGCTTGTTGACTGAAAATTAAACGATTGTTGATGAAAAAATCACAGGCTAACAAGAAGAAAAGTAAGACCCCTTGAAACATGCTGACAACGGCGACAGGAATGCCCAGTTCTATTTGAGCCAAATCGCCGCCCATATACAAAATTGCCATGAAAATAGCAGCCAAGATGGCACCAATCGGATGTAGGCGACCTAAGTAGGCGACAATGATGGCGGAATAGCCGTATCCTGGAGAAACATTTGGTACCAGCTGACCAATTGGCCCAGTGGTTTCTCCTACACCCGCGAGTCCTGCCAGTGCACCAGCAAATAGCATAACAAACCAACTAAGCTTCTTACTGTTAAACCCTGCATATCTGGCGGCAGGTTCGTCTGCTCCTAATACACGGATTTGAAAACCAAGGTGAGTTTTGCTCAAAATAAACCAACCAATGATTCCTGCAATAACCGCAAACACTATACCTAAATGAATACGGCTGAATTCAAATAACGTGGGTAGCAAGGTGGCATCAGCAAACATAGCGGATTCAGGAAAGCCAAAACCTTGCGGATCACGCAATGGACCATGTACCGCCCAAATTAACAAATACAGGGCAATGTAGTTAAACATTATGGTGGTAAGAATTAGGTTAGAGTTAAAACGTAGCTTTAAAAAGGTTGGAATTGCAGACCACAACATGCCAGACACTATGCCTGCAATTAAGGTTAAAGGCAGAGCGAAAATGGAGTCAGAGTCGATCAAATAGAGGGCCATGGCAGAGCCACCTAAGGCACCTGCAAGTAATTGTCCTTCAGCACCAATATTCCACATGTTAGCGCGATAACAGATTGCCAAGCCAACAGCGCAGAGTAATAAAGGGCCCATTTTGACAAACATTTCGCCAATGTTATAACTGTCAGAAAGTGGTGCTATCAATAAAACATGCAATGCTTGTAAAGGATCTTTTCCAATTGCAGAGAACAGCACGCTGCCAAAAATGAGGGTTAACAAGATAGCGATTAAAGGTGAAGCGAACTTCATAACCGAGCTGGGCTCAGTACGAGCTTGGATACGTATCATAATGACGCCTCTTGTTGTGCTGAGTATTGCGAATCAATAAAAGTACCGGCCATCCATTGTCCGATCTGATCAATGTTGGTGTCTTGTGTTTTGATCTGAGGGGACAAGTGACCATCACAAATGGCGGCCATACGATCAGCAAGCAAGAAGAGTTCATCAATGTCTTCAGAAATCAAAAGAATCGCAGCACCTTGATCACGTAAGTCTAACAAGGCTTGGTGAATGGCTAATGCCGCTCCTACATCCACCCCCCAAGTTGGATGGGCACAGATGAGTACTTTAGGGTTCTGGCCTATTTCTCGACCCATAATAAATTTTTGTAAGTTACCACCGCTTAAGCTTTTTGCTTCTGAAAATTCACCATGACATTTGACGTTAAACTTATTGATCAACTCACTGGCATAGCGTTTTATCTCTGGCCATTGTACTAGACCTTTTTTTATAAAGCCTGAACTGTGCGTTAGCAGTGTATTTTCAGCTAAACTCATGTCAGGAACAGCTCCGCGCCCCAAACGTTCTTCAGGCACATAAGCCATACCAAGCTTGCGACGCTCGCCAGCATGCAAATTGCCAATAGTGGAATTGTTTAGAATCAATTGGTTTTCAACGGAACGATTGTCCTCGCCACTGATAATTGCCATTAATTCATCTTGGCCATTGCCTGCAACTCCTGCAATACCAAGAATTTCACCCGCCTTTAACTCAAATGAAATATTTTTTAAGCTGGTGCCAAATGGGTGCTTGGCTGTTAAGTTTAGATCCTGAGCACTAAAAATGGTCTGTTGGCCTTCGCGCTTGGTGTATTGAGTGTCTTGCTCAGCTAAATCGCCAACCATCATCTTGGCAATAGATGCTGGTGTCTCATCACTTGGTACACAGGTGTCCACTACTTTACCACCACGTAAGATGGTTGCTTGGTGGCAAATTTCAGTGACTTCATGCAATTTATGACTAATAAATAAAATACTACAACCTTCTTTGGATAGGGTTCTGAGCACTTCGAATAAGCCAGATACCTCCTGTGGCGTCAAAACGGATGTAGGTTCATCAAGAATCAATAATTTTACCGACTGAACAAGGCAGCGCATAATTTCAACACGTTGTCGCTCGCCAATGGAAAGGGCGTGGACGTATTTGTTTGGGTCGACATTAAGGCCGTATTCGATGGACAGTTGCTGTATCTTAGCCGGTAAGTTATCAATGCTTTCTAATTGTTTTTTGCTCAAGCAAAGCTCGATATTTTGGCTAACAGTAAGAGTTTCAAACAGCGAAAAATGTTGAAATACCATGCCTATGCCAAGATCTCTGGCAACAGATGGGGATTTAATACTGACTTCTTTACCATCCCAAAGGATACTGCCCTTATCAGGTGCGACGACGCCATAAATGGTTTTTACTAGTGTACTTTTACCTGCACCGTTTTCACCTAACAAGGCGTGAATTTCACCGGGCATCAAGTTCATTGTGATACTGTCATTTGCTAAGCAGCCGGGGTATTGCTTAGTAATGTCGAGTAGTTCTAAGCGCGAAACAGAATGTTGAGTGTTCAATGTATAGGCACCGTTTTTGAGCGTTATTAATCGGTTAAGCGAATTGCCTTCAATTGCGCACTAATGATGCCATAAATAATAATTGCACCAAAATGGGAATGAAGGTGTGCTTAAAGTGTGCGTTAAATGCGTTTATATCTTAGTTTTTTGACCGATTAGTTAGTTTTTGTTGCTTTGTAGGCGTATGTATATCAATATTCATGCCAAATGATACGAGTGCAAAAAGTGTCAATATTAGAATGGAAAAGTTGCCAGAGAGGAAAAAACGCGTTAAATGTGAGCAGTAGGAAATCCTATTAGCATTCGGTAGAATGCACTTAATTGATTGTTTGTTAAAGCCGTCAGCTTTGTGAATATCATGATTTATGTTTGTTTTAGATTGGGAATCTCGTGTTTTCTTCGATTAAAAAAACCACACAAAAGCTAATAAACCTCGGCTTTCAAGACGATCATGCTAATGATGTTAACCAAAAGCATGTGGTTAATTTTTCATACTTGGTGTTTTGCTTTGGCTGTTTTTTGCTGATGGCAATGTCACTGATCCCCTTTATCCCTATTGTGTTTTTTGTTTCTTTTATTTGTATTTGTTTGGCTTTTATTGGTCTTAGATGTAATTATTTAGGGCACTATGCCCGTGCTCAATTACTGATGCCAATACTGAAAATGGCTCAGGTTACGCTTCTCACACTCTTCTATTTTGGCTCTGAAAGCGGTTTTCATTTTTTACTCCTTCATGTCATTGCGTATTCTTTTATCGTGTTTAGAGCAGACCAAGGATTCACTAAGGGGATCATTGTTGGTGTCAGTAGCTTGCTTTTCTTGATGTGTGCATTTTTAAGCTTGAAAGGCGTGTACTTAACTGAGTCTAAACAGAACTTATTATTGGTGTCGGTTTTTTTCTTTATTGCCATCTATTTTTCAGTGGTTATTAATTTGGTTATGAGCCGTCTTAAATCTGCCAATCAGTATTTACGCGTTTTGGCGGAAAAAGATGAGCTAACAGGATTATCCAATCGTCGCAAGGTGTTAGCAGATGCTGTGAATATTTTTGCAGACTCTGTGATCAATCGAGAATCTTGTGTGTTCGCTATTGTAGATTTGGATCACTTTAAAAAGATCAACGATACCTATGGCCATGAAGCAGGGGATTTTGTGCTGACTAAAGTGGCTGGAAAAATGCAATCTGTCATTCGTCCAATTGATAAAGTGGGACGTTACGGCGGCGAAGAATTTATCATCCTTATGCCAAAAACAAGACTGCCTCAGGCAGAATTGGTAATGGAGCATTTGCGTCAGACTATTGCCAGTTTAGTAATAGAAACGGATAAAGGTATCATTATTCCCGTAACGATCAGTATTGGCTTGGCACCTATTTCACCTGAGGTGACTCGTTATGAAGAAATTTTGGCTGCCGCTGATAAAGGTTTGTATGCCGCCAAACGTAATGGACGGAATCGTGTGGCTGTTTCTCCTGATTTCCAAGATGGAAATTAAAATTCATAAGAATTTTCTATTGACATATAAGTTGTCCACTTTCTCTGTGGATAAGCTTGTTGGCTAAATACCAAATTACCCCTGTAGACTGAACGAGGTCTTTCTTGGTCACAATATTATATCGCTGCAAAGACTATTGGGTGCTCGAGAAACCGGCCGGTATGAGCTTCCATTCTGAGTCCGATGACATAGGGGTGATGGCTTACTTGCAGAATGCCTATCCAGAGTATACTTTTTACCCGGTTCATCGATTGGATAAAATGACCTCTGGCTTGCTTTTGGTGGCTTGCCATAAAGCCGCAGCAAAATTATTTGGCGAACTTTTCGAACAGCATCAAATAGAGAAGCGTTATTTAGCATTATCCAATCGTAAACCTAATAAGAAACAGGGCACGATAAGCGGTGGAATGCAGGTCAGTCGACGAGGGCAGTGGAAGCTGACTCAGTCGACAGACAATTTTGCCCAGACGCAGTTTTTTTCCAGCTACATAGAATCGCACAGAGTTTTTTGGTTACGCCCTTTGACAGGCAAGACACACCAAATTCGTGTGGCGCTGAAAAGCTTAGGGTCCCCCATTTTAGGTGATAAAAGGTACGCTGGTGAATCATCAGATCGAGGTTATTTGCATGCCACTGTGCTGGCATTCGAGTGGCAAGGTGAGCTGGTGTGTTATCGGTCTTGGCCAAATCAAGGCGAACATTTTAGCGCCTCTCTATTGGCGCAAGTTGATCAATGTTTTGACGAAGTGGGTCTGTATTGGCCTAAATCTAAATTTCAATTAAAACTCGGTGAATTGTCTTTTACCGAGAGGGAAAGTGAATGAAAAATATAATTGCCTATTGTCGTGCGGGCTTTGAAAAAGATTGTGCTGCTGAATTGACCGATCTTGCCGCCAGCAAAGGTTTCTATGGTTACACTAAGTTGGAACCAAATTCAGGTTACGTGTTGGTGTGTTTTGAAGCAGCAGATGCGGCGGAAAAAGTGATTCAGCAATTGTCTTTTAATCAGGTTATTTTTGCTCGCCAATTAATTGCTTGTAATCAAGTAGTGAGCCTTGAGCAAGGTGGACGCGTTGAGTCTTTATTAGAGGCAGCGAGAGAATTGCCGTTGGCAGAAGATATTTGTCTGGAAACAGCGGATACGAATGAAGCAAAGTCATTATCAGGTTTAATTAAAAAGTTAGATAAGCCTTTACGTGAAGGTTGGAAAAAATCTGGAGTATTGCGAAAAAAAGCCGTTGGTGTGCGTCATCATGTTTTCATGCTAGATGGCCAAACGGCTTATTTAGGTGTGTCTTATCAAGCTTGTCGTAGTGAGTTTGCTATGGGCATTCGCCGTTTGCGTTTTCCTGCTGCTGGGCCAAGTCGTTCGACATTAAAGTTAGAAGAGGCATTTTTGCAATTTGTACCGCCTCAGCGTCTAGAGCAAGACTTGACTGAAGGTATGACAGCCGTTGATTTGGGGGCCGCCCCCGGCGGTTGGACATATCAATTTGTAAAGCGTGGTATCCATGTGATTTCGGTAGACAATGGTCCTATGCAAAAAGAGTTAATGGCGACAGGGTTGGTGCAACATGAAAAAGCTGATGGCTTTAAATTCGAGCCGCCACAAACAGTAGATTGGTTGGTTTGTGATATGGTTGAGAGACCGGTAAAAGTAGCTGAGCTAATGGCAAACTGGTTGGTTAAAGGTTTTACTCGTCGTGCTATCTTTAATCTGAAGCTACCGATGAAAAAACGCTATCAAGAAGTGACTTTGTGTTTGGATAATATTCAGCAGTTGATGAAAAAAGCGCGCCTGCCTTTTGAGCTGCAAGTTAAGCACCTTTACCATGACAGGGAAGAGGTAACTGTCTGTATCATGGTGAAATAGCTGTTTTATATAATTTAATAAAGCGAGCGCCAAGTGGCGTTCGCTTTTTTGTTGTTTAGGTTTTTACTAAATGGATTCGTTTGGTTTGAAGGCGATATAGCCCATTGCCTGTTCCATTAGTGGATCCCGTGAATAAACATCGTTACGGAATTCAGGCATGCCATTGGCGTTAGGGACAACGGTAAAGTACACCAAATACACGGGAATGTAGTTGGGTAGTGAAATGACACTGTTAGAAGCATTTTTAAGTGTGTTTTGCATGTCGCTGAAGGCCTTAGAGCCTTTGGTAATTTGTTCAGCAAATTCGTATGGCTTTTCCAATCTCACGCAACCTGAACTAAAGGCTCTATCAGGTTCACGAAACAATTGTTTGGCGGGGGTGTCATGTAGATAAATTTCGTTTTTGTTAGGAAACATAAATTTAAACTGGCCCAACGCGTTGCCTTCGTCTGGTTCTTGTTCAAAACGATAAGCCAGTTTGTCTGGGGTGATTTTGTCCCAATCAATACTGGTCGAATCCAGTTCTTCCGCGCCAATGCCCCAATTAGAAAAAAGCTTGTAACCATGTTTAACCAAATAATTTGGATCGGCCTGTAATTTAGGCAGTAAATTCTCACGGGCAATGCGATGCGGTACACGCCAAGTTGGGTTCGTTACCATATAGGTCATCAAGCCCTTGAATACAGGGGTTTTTCGTTCAGCTTTCCCTATTACTATTTTCATGGAAGTTAATTCGCCGTTTAGGTGCATGTCCACGGTATAGTTTGTGAGATCCACCCAAATGCGATTTGCCTCCAGTTCACTTGGTAGCCAACGCCATCGTTCTAAATTATAGGCCAATTGCTTGGCGCGGGTTGCTAGAGGAACATTAAGCATTTCAATTGTTTTTGAACCGGCTGAGCCGTCAGCAACTAGGTGATGGCGTCGCTGAAAATTTCGTAGTGCTTTTCGCAGACGTGAATCAAATCTGTCTTCTTGAACTTTGCGTGTTGAAAAGCGTATGTCACCAAGTTGTACTAATCTCGCTCTGAGTTGGGCAACACGCGGGCCTTCGTCTCCCAGTGAAAGCGGATCGCCAGAATCGACAAAAATGTCTTTTTCTTTGGCGGCTAAATCTTGGTAATACACAAGCCATTTCTGCAGTATTTGGTATTGAGGGTTACGTGGTGCCATAAGGGGTAAAGAATTGACCATGTTAGACGCTGAGTCTAGGTACAAAAGGTCTTTCCAGTTGTTATTGGGAGCGTCTAGCTGCCAATTGGGATCAATTAATTGTGGTTCATAGCGACCATTACTTAGGTCATGAGCATAACTGGTAAGAGCGATGGTTGCGATGACATCCATTTCAGCCAGTTGCTGAGAGTCTGGTTTTTTCAAGGCAAGATAGCTTTTAATGATGTCGGTATGATAGTGAATCGGATTTAAACCGTGGGTGTATGATTCTTGCAAAATGTCTACTAACTTATAGATGGACATGTCTATCGTTTTGTTCTTAATCCAGATGGGCTCGTAGCCTCGCGCTTTATAGGCAGCAAGCACTGTGTTATTAGGGAGGGCTTGGCCAGCTACTGGAGTGAATGCATTCAGTGTAAGAGAGACTTGTTCTTTTACACTGCTTGCGATTTGTGCCTCACTTGGCGGCTCTACGACGAACTGATTTTTATTATTGGGTAACGAACAAGCGGTCAGTAATAAACCTAGGCAGAAAACAGCAATAAACTGCTTAAGGGGTTTCATATGGATTTCCTTGACGGTGAACTCTGAGAAAATGTAGTTTCATTTTCAATAATCGAAATAATTTCCAGTGCTTCATCTCTTGAAGCGCCGCAAATGTCTTTATCTGGCATAAATTCTGCGCAAACTTTCGGTCTGGCTGGATCATTAAAAATGGCGCAGCGATAATCCTCCATCAATTGGATACATGGCTCTCCGGCGGCTTTGCCATTGGGCATACCTGGAATGGCTGAACTGATAGAAGGGGCGGTGCAGCAAGCGCCACAGCCAGACCTACATTGCATGTTTAACACCTTGTATTGTAACTGGATATGTAAATAAAAGTGACGTATTTACAAAATATCACTCTGTATTAATATTTTAGAGTATCGTATTGTTGGGTCATAGTGGATAATCAAAAAAATAAGGTGAATTTTGATCCTCACTGGAGATGAGAAATAAATGATAAACGACGAATTAAAGGTTTTGGTAGTTGAGGACAGTCCAGTTGTGCTCAAAGTACTGAATCATTTGTTGTCACAGAACCCGAAATTCGTACCCGTTTTATGTGCTTGTTATGAAGAAGCAAAAGCCAAAATAGAAAACGCCAGTATGACCTTTTTTGCGGCAATAGTGGATCTCCACTTACCCGATGCAGAAAATGGTGAAATTGTAGACTTGGTATTGTCTCATCAAATTCCTTGTGTGGTTCTGACAGGTAACTTCGATGATTATCAACGTCTGAATTTATTAAATAAAGGTGTTCTGGACTATATCACTAAAGACAGTCGTTATTCTTTTAATCACGTTATTAAGGTGATTGATCGACTGCGTAAAAACCAGGATGTTAAAGTGCTGGTTGCTGAAGATTCTTCAACTAGCCGTTTATTTATTAAAATTTTACTTGAGCAATATCGTTTTAAGGTGGTTGAGGCAGAAGATGGACGGGAAGCTTTGGCCAAATTAGAAGAAGATCACAGTATTCGTATGTTGATTACGGATTACAATATGCCGCATATAAATGGTTATGATCTCGTGCGTATGTTGCGCCATAATACGCGTTTTCAGGATTTGGTAATTATAGGTCTATCGTCAGAAGGAGATTCCTCATTATCCGCTAAATTCATTAAAGCGGGCGCCAATGATTTCTTGAAAAAACCTTTCTATCATGAAGAGTTTAACTGTCGAGTGGTACACAACCTAGAATCTCAAGAGATGTTGGAAACCATTCGTGAGTTGGCGAATATTGATTCTTTGACCAGGCTTAAAAATCGTCGCTATTTATTTGATGATGGTGAGAAAATGTTTCGTAAAGCTATGCCGAATGCTTCTTTTGCCATGTTGGATTTAGATCATTTTAAGAAAGTTAATGATACTTATGGTCATGTTGTTGGTGATGCTTTATTGCAGGCGATCGGTCAAGAAGTGCTTGCGCATTTTCCAAATTTATTGGCATGTCGTTTTGGTGGTGAAGAGTTTTGCGTTGCGGCAGATGAGTCTGTTGAAAGTTTGATGCCTAAGTTAGAAGCTTTTATGGATAGCATTCGTGTTAAGGAGTTCACCGAAGCAAAAATCCACGTGACTTTTAGCATTGGTGTGTGTGGCGGAGAATTTAGTTCTTTAGATGATGCGATACGAATAGCGGATGACAATTTATACCGTGCGAAGCGACTAGGTCGAGACCGAATTGTCACGGATTGAATGGTCACCATTTCTATAATCGCCTTGAAGCTACTAAAATGCCGCTCCAAACAATAAAATGCCGCTCTAAAAAAATAGAGCGGCATTTTTTATGCTTAAGGTGATACGTTATCCTTTCAGCATTCTTGCTAAAATTGGGTTAACAATGCCTGGGTTCGCTTTACCTTGTGATGCTTTCATGACCTGACCAACAAAGAAACCGATCATTTTCTTTTGTTTGTCACTGTCCGCAGCACGGTATTGTTCTACCTGAGCAGGATTAGCATCCAAAATTGTTTGGATCATGCTTTCGATAGCGCCAGTATCAGTAACCTGTTTTAGCCCTTTTGCTTCAATGATGTCGTCTGCTGAGCCTTCTCCTTGCCACATGGCTTGGAAAACGTCTTTTGCTGTTTTGCCATTGATGGTGTTGTCTTTGATGCGAACTAAAAGCTCACCGAATGCTTGTGCAGAAACTGGCGACTGACTAATTTCCAACTGTTCTTGGTTGAGCATCTTGCTAAGTTCACCCATTACCCAGTTTGCAGCTAACTTGGCATCTTTCACCTGAGTATTGGCTTGTTCAAAGAAATCGGCCATGGGGCGAGATGAAGATAAAACGTTAGCGTCATACTCGCTTAACTTATATTCAGACTGAAAACGTTCTGCTTTTTGGCTTGGAAGCTCGGGCAGATTTTGTTTTATATCCTCTACATATTCTTGCGTCAGCACGACAGGTAGAAGGTCTGGGCAAGGAAAGTAGCGGTAGTCGTTAGCGTCTTCTTTAGAGCGCATACTGCGTGTTTCGTTTTTCTCAGGGTCGTATAAGCGTGTTTCCTGAACGATTTTGCCGCCGTCTTCAAGAATATCAGCCTGACGTTCAATCTCGGTATAAATGGCTTTTTCGATGAAACGGAATGAGTTTACATTCTTGATTTCAGTGCGTGTACCGAACTCTTGCTGGCCCTTTGGTCGCAGTGAAAGGTTGATATCACAACGCATTGAACCTTCGGCCATGTTGCCATCACAAATGCCTAAATATGTCACAATAGAGTGGATCATCTTGACGTAAGCAACCGCTTCTTTAGCAGAACGAATGTCGGGTTCAGACACAATTTCTAATAAAGGTGTACTGGAGCGGTTTAAATCGATGCCAGACATGCCGTGGAAGTCTTCATGTAGGGATTTACCTGCGTCTTCTTCTAAGTGGGCGCGGGTAATGCCAATACGTGATGTGGTGCCGTCATCAAGGGTTACATCAAGGTAGCCTTTACCGACGATAGGGTGATCCATTTGGCTAGTTTGGTAGCCTTTAGGCAGGTCAGGATAGAAATAATTTTTACGCGCAAAAACCGATGTCATGCCAATTTCAGCATTAATGGCATGACCAAACATGACCGCCATACGTAAGGCTTCTTTGTTAAACACTGGCAGGGCACCAGGCATACCAAGGTCGACTAGGGTGGTTTGTGTGTTTGGTTCTGCACCAAAACCAACAGCGGCACCAGAGAAAAGTTTTGAGTTGGTCGACAGTTGGGTGTGAATCTCAAGACCAATAACGACTTCCCAATTCATACTTATGCTCCTTTGGCCATAGTTGGTGTTTGAAGGTGCCAATCTGTGTTTTGTTGGAACTGATGAGCGACATTGAGTAGTTTGGCTTCCGCAAAGTAGTCTCCCATGATTTGTAAGCCCACGGGCATATTTTGCACAAAACCAGCAGGAACAGACATAGCAGGAATACCAGCAAGATTCACTGACAAGGTATAGATATCTTCTAGGTACATAGCCACAGGGTCGTTGGTTTTACTGCCAAGGTCAAATGCCGTAGTTGGTGCAACTGGTCCCATGATCACATCTACTTCTTGAAGGGCATTAGTGAAGTCTTGTTTGATCAGACGGCGAATCTTTTGGGCTTTCAGATAGTAAGCATCGTAATAGCCTTCCGATAGGGCGTAAGTACCAACCATAATACGTTTTTGAACTTCCTGACCAAAGCCTTCTGCACGAGAGCGCATGTACATATCAAGCAAGTCTTTTGGCTCCTCGCAGCGGTGGCCAAAACGTACGCCATCGTAACGAGATAGATTAGAAGATGCCTCAGATGGGGCGATGACATAATACGATGGAATGCTAAGGTTTAAGTTTGGTAAAGAAATGTCTTTGACTTCAGCACCAAGAGCTTCGAATTCTTTCACCGCATTCATGATGACATTAGCAACGTCTGAATCCAGGCCATCACCAAAATATTCTTTTGGAAGACCGATTTTTAAGCCTGTCAAAGGAGTATTGAGATTGCTTAGGTAGTTGTCATTTGCTGTTTCAGAAGAAGTGGAATCTTTATCATCAAATCCGGCCATGGCTTGCATTAGTTGGGCACAATCTTCGGCACTTTTGGCCATAGGACCACCTTGATCCAAGCTGGATGCATAAGCTATCATGCCAAAACGAGATACACGCCCATAGGTTGGTTTCAAACCTGTAATGCCACAGAAAGAAGCGGGTTGACGAATAGAGCCTCCAGTATCTGTACCAGTGGCGGCTACGGCAAGGCCTGCGGCTACGGCTGCAGCGGAACCGCCAGAAGAACCACCAGGTACTTTATCTAGGTTCCAAGGGTTTTTCACTGGACCATAATGGCTGTTCTCGTTGGAAGATCCCATGGCAAACTCGTCCATGTTGGTTTTTCCTAACATGACGCTGCCTGCTTGTTGTAAACGGCTAGTAACCGTAGATTCGTAAGGCGGCACAAAATTGTGCAGCATTTTCGATCCACAAGTGGTCAAGGTGCCTTGTGTGCAAAATAAGTCCTTGTGAGCAATCGGAATACCCGTAAGCGCATTGGTATTACCTTGTTGGATTAATTGGTCTGCCTTTGCTGCTTGTTTGAGAGCCAGCTCTTCACTCACTGTGATGTAACTGTTTAATTGTGGGTCAAGCTTAGCAATTCGTTCCAAAAAGTAACGAGTCAACTCGATACTGGAGATGTCTTTGTTGCGCAGTTGAGCAGCTAAGGCCGTAATGCTTTGATCTAACATACTTGTCTCTCTTAATCGATTACTTTTGGAACAAGGAAAAGGCCAGCTTCTGTTTGTGGCGCATTGGCTAAGAAGTCATCACGGCGATTGTCTTCTGTTACTAGGTCTTCACGTAGACGTTGTGTCATTTCAAGAGGATTAGACAAGGGTTCGATGCCATCCGTGTCGACGGATTGCATTTGTTCAACTAAAGAAAGGACACTGGAAAGCGAGTGTTGATATTGTTCGGCATCTGCCTCAGTTAAGGCAAGGCGAGCCAAGTGTGCAATTTTTTGCACGTCTTGTTTGTCTATGGACATGTTCCACCTGATTCTGTCGATTGTCATAAAATAGACGGGATTGTATCCTGTCGTAAAGGGTCTATAAAGCTAACTCAGTGAAAAACCGGGTAATATTTTAAAATCTTATGATAAAGGGGCGTTTTTTATTGTTTCGTCAGAAGTTTTTGAATATTTATTTGGAATTGCTTGCCCAATGGGCGAGCGATTGTTACATTTTGTTGCTGTTCGTATCGTATTTATCAGGGTGTAATAATTCATGTTTAAGAAAATCAGGGGAATGTTTTCAAGCGATTTGTCGATTGACCTAGGAACGGCAAATACCCTTATTTACGTCCGTGACCGCGGAATTGTGCTGGATGAGCCTTCTGTGGTTGCTATTCGTCATAATGGAAATCAGAAAACAGTTGCATCGGTAGGTGTTGATGCGAAACGTATGCTTGGTCGAACTCCAGGTAATATTACCGCTATTCGACCAATGAAAGATGGTGTTATTGCTGATTTTCATGTTACTGAAAAAATGCTTCAGCATTTTATTTCCAAAGTTCATGAGAACAGCTTGTTAAAGCCAAGTCCTCGTGTTCTTGTCTGTGTGCCATGTAAATCGACACAAGTTGAGCGTCGTGCTATTAAAGAATCTGCCTTAGGTGCAGGGGCTCGCGAGGTTTATATTATCGAAGAGCCTATGGCGGCAGCCATAGGGGCTGGCCTACCGGTCGCGGAAGCGTCTGGTTCTATGGTAATTGATATTGGTGGTGGTACAACAGAAATCGCCATTATCTCCCTAAACGGTATTGTTACGTCAGAGTCTATCCGTGTTGGTGGCGACCGTTTTGATGAGGCGATTACAACTTATGTACGTCGTCAATATGGTAGCTTAATCGGTGATGCCACGGCTGAGCGCATTAAGAAAGAAGTCGGAATGGCATTCCCTTCAGGCGAAGAATTGACCATAGATGTCCGTGGCCGTAATTTGGCGGAAGGTATTCCTCGTTCTTTCGTATTAAGTAGCAAAGAAGTTTTAGAAGCGCTTCAAGAGCCATTGGCGCAAATTGTACAAGCGGTTAAAGGGGTTCTTGAGCAATCTCCGCCAGAATTAGCAGCCGATATTGGCGAAACGGGTTTGGTGTTAACAGGTGGTGGTGCTTTGTTACGCGAATTGGATCGACTCATCAGTGAAGAAACTGGTTTGCCTGTGATCATCGCTGACGATCCATTAACTTGCGTTGCTCGCGGAGGCGGCATGGCAATGGAATTGATGGACAAGCATGCTTCTGAACTTTTTACTGCTGATAACGAGTAAAAGCTAGGAGCTTCACATTAATAACTCGCTTCTCTTTGGCGGTAAAATTTCAAGTGCAAAATTTGTGGTGCTTGTGATTTTATCGCTTGCTATGATCATAGCGGATGTTCGATATGCTTTGTTTTCACAGGTTAGGCCATACTTGAGTCTGATTGTGACGCCGATTCAAGAAGTTGTGAACATGCCTAAAAAAATCTTTTACTGGGCAGGTGAGCACTTAGAGAGTCGCGAAGGCTTAGTAAAAGAAAATCAGGAACTATTAGCTGAAATTCTTGTGTTGCGGAGTAAGCAGCAAAGACTAGAGTCTTTGCAAGCCGAAAATGTTCGCTTGCGTGAACTCCTGGATGCCTCACAGCGGGTAGACGAAAAAATTGTCATGGCAGAAGTAATTGGTTTTGATCAGAACGCTTACAGCCATAGGATCATGATTGATAAAGGCTTTTCTTCAGGTGCCTATGTAGGTCAGCCAGTATTAGATGCGACTGGCGTGCTTGGACAGGTCATTGAAACTGCAGCTTACAGTAGCAGAGTGTTATTGATAGCGGATGCCAGTCATTTTGTTCCTGTGCAATTGGCTAGAACGGGATTTCGCGGCATTCTAAAAGGAACTGGCGACTTAAAACGTATGGAGCTTTTAAGTGTGCCTAGATCCATTGACATCAAAAAAGGCGACGTTTTGACCACATCGGGTTTAGATAAGCGCTTTCCTCGAGGTTATCCTGTTGGTGTTGTCAAGAGTGTGCGTTTACCTGCGGGACAGTCTTATGCTGATGTGGATGTGGTGCCTCTAGCGCAATTGGGTCGAAGTCGCCATGTTATGTTGATTGAGAAGTCTGGGGTTAGTCGTCAATGAAGCCGTTTGTCGTATTTTGTATCACCTTATTGACGGCCTTGATGCTCGAGGCAATTCCTTTTCCTGGAGAGTTTATTTGGTTTCGGCCTGAATGGGCTTTGTTGGTAATTTTATATTGGGTTATTGCCTTGCCATTTCGTGTGGGAGTTGGCTTAGCGTGGTTTTTAGGTTTAATGGTGGACCTATTGCAAGGTGGCATCATAGGTCAGCATTCATTAACTTATGTCATCATTTCTTTTACGTGCGCTTTGTTTTATCAGCGTTTAAGAATGTATCATCGTTGGCAACAAGGTGTGTTTGTTGCTGTTTTGGTTAGTGTGAATCAATTGGTAGATTTTTGGATTGATCACTATCTAGGCTACGCCGAACCAACATTATTAATATTTATGCCTGCTGTTGTAACGGGTCTACTATGGCCTTGGTCTTTTATTATTTTACGCAGTGTACGGCGAATTTACGCAATTAGATAATTCATTTAAGGTAATCTCTATGCTTGTACTGGCCTCAGCCTCGCCGAGAAGAAAAGAGCTGTTAAGTCTCTTAGTTAAAGAGTTTGAGGTGCTGCCAGCGGACATTGATGAAACACCATTGCTACAAGAAAATCCACAAGATTATGTTATCCGTATGGCTCAGCAAAAGGCTGTGGCTTGTGCTGATATGCTGGCCAGCAAGTCTAGTAATATTGCCAATGTCATTATTGCATCAGACACCAGTGTGGTCGTAGACGATCAAATTCTTGGTAAACCGGACTCTTTAAATGATGCTAAACGTATGTTGCGTTTGTTGTCTGGTCGTGTTCATCAAGTCGTAACATCCTTGTGTGTCTTCAATCCTAAAAATCAGCATCAAGTATTATCTTCGGTTAATACACAGGTAACCTTTCGTAGTATTTCTGATTTGGAAATGGAGTATTATTGGCGAACTGGTGAGCCACAAGATAAAGCCGGTGCCTATGCCATTCAAGGACACGGAGCTGTATTTGTTGAGTCCATACAGGGATCTTATTCTGCGGTAGTGGGGTTGCCATTATACGAATGTGCGCAAATACTGTCACAATTTGGTATTCATTCATTAGAGGAGATGTCTCATGAGTGAAGACGTACTCATTAATGTCACTCCGATGGAAATCCGCGTTGCCTTAGTTGAAAATGGGGTATTACAGGAAGTTTATATTGAACGCTCCAGTCGTAAAGGCATAGTTGGCAATATTTATCAGGGTAAGGTTGTGCGAGTTTTACCTGGTATGCAAGCCGCCTTTGTTGATATTGGACTAGAACGAGCCGCTTTCATTCATGTGTCTGAAGTAGCGGATCGCGATGTGGTAAATCCCAGTGATCAAATTGGTGATTATTTACGGGAAGGCCAATCATTAGTGGTTCAAGTGACGAAAGACCCTATTAGCAGTAAGGGCGCGAGACTTACCACACATTTGTCCATTCCTTCTCGTTATCTGGTTTATATGCCGGATCAGTCTCATGTTGGGGTGAGTCAACGAATTGAGGACGAAGAAGAACGTGACCGTTTAAAACAGCTGGTTTCTGAGGCTTTGACCGATGCCGATGAAAACAGTGGTTATATCTTGCGTACTGCTGCAGAACGTGCAGGTGAAGAAGAGATTCTTGCTGATATCAAATTTTTAACCCGTTTATGGCAATCTGTTAAACGTCGCATGCAAAATGCCAAAGCCCCATCCGTCATATACGAAGATTTGCCTTTGCATTTAAGAACCATGCGTGACTTGGTGAGTTTGACGACAGAGAAGATTCGTATCGACTCAAAAGAAAACTACGCCAAGTTGCGTTCATTTGCCGAAGACTTTATTCCCGAGCTGACTGGGCGGATTGAATATTATCCAGGGGAAAGACCCATCTTTGACTTGTATAGTGTTGAAGATGAGATTCATAAAGCGCTGGATCGCAAAGTGCAGTTAAAGTCTGGCGGTTATCTTTTGGTTGAGCAGACGGAATCAATGACCACCATTGACGTGAATACTGGGGCGTTTGTTGGCAGTCGTAATCTGGAAGAAACCATCTATAAAACTAACTTGGAAGCCGCTACGGCAATAGGCCGTCAGCTAAGGTTACGAAATTTAGGTGGCATCATTATTATTGACTTTATCGACATGGAAGATGAAGAGCACAAGCGCCAAGTATTGCGTATGTTAGAAAAAGTTTTGGATGGTGATCATGCTAAAACTAAGATAACTGGTGTCTCTGAGCTAGGATTGGTCGAAATGACTCGTAAACGAACCCGCGAGAGTTTGGGGCAAACCTTGTGCGAGCCATGTCGTGCTTGTCGAGGGAGTGGCTTAGTGAAAACTCCTGAGACAGTATGTTATGAGGTATTTCGCGAAATTCTTAGGGCGGATCGTGCCTACAATTCACAGACCTATACTGTATTGGCTTCGACGCCCGTTGTTGAGCGCTTTTTAGATGAAGAAAGTGCAGCAGTGGCGGAATTAGAGGCTTTTATTGGTAAAACCATTCGCTTTCAGGTTGACTCAGTTTATACGCAAGATCAATATGACGTTGTGCTTCGTTAATCGAATGGTTGTTTAAAATGGGTTGGATTTTACGCAAGCTTACCTTGTTGTGTTTTTGGGGGCTTGTACTTTTTTCGATATTATTAGCGGCGATTGTTTTGGGTATTGGTTATGTTATGCCTTACCTTGATACGTATCGTCCACAGATAGAGCGTAACCTTTCGCAAATTACAGGCTATCCGGTAAGCTTGCAAGAAGTTGATGGCGCTTTAGAAGGTGTTGATCCTGTATTGTCTATAACAGGCTTTCAATTGCAGTCAAATGGAGAGTCGGCAATTGCTGTGGAAGAAATACGAGTTCGCCTTGATACCATTCGTTCACTATTAAGCTTTCAACCCCAATTTACTTATATTCGTTTTTTGCGTCCTACGATAGCTTTGCAAGAAACCGATCACCAATGGCGCTTACTAGGTGCACAGGTAAAGCAGCAAGCCAATGATGATATAGGCCTTGAACGGGTGCTGGGCTATTTATCGGAGCAAAAGAATTTCTCTATATTGGATGCAAATTTGTACATCTCCAGTCAGTATTATGGCGATCATAAACTGACCTTTCCTGAAACCTTTTTGTTTCAAAAAAAGTTTGAATCTTTACTGACGTCATCTTTTTTTGTCGATGATGAGAAACAAGCTTTTACACTTGATGCAAGAATAGAAGAGCCTCTGGGTTTTTTAGGACTGTATCGTATTGAAGCGGCGATAAATGTCCCTGAGTTTGATTTGCCCTTGTCATCCATGAGACCTAATGGCTTAGGAAAGTTATCTACTGCTAAGCTATCCGGTAAAGTGTGGTTAAACGCTTTGGTTGGCAAACAATTTGAAGTGCAATTGGCTGATACACAGCTGCAACTAGGTTTTGCTGATGGCGAGAATTATCATTTGTCCGCTGCAGCCAAGCTGGAAGTCAAACAAGACAGTCCCAGTATCAAATTAGAAATAGATGATTTGTTGCTTGACGACGGTCAAAATAGACAGATGAAAACGGATCTAAAAGTAAATTGGTCTGAGTTATCGCAAAGAACGCGCATTGCCTTTGATCGCTTAGATTTGTCTATTACTAATGATCTTGCTGCTCAATTTATTCCCGAAGATACACGGGCAGCAAAGATGTTGTCAGGTTTATCTCCGGCTGGTACTGCCATCAATGGCAGTGTTGAATTTTATCTTGAAGATCAAGAACCGCGCTTTCAATTAATTACCAACTTGGTGGATTCCTCGGTACAAGGTCACAATGGCATTCCACAAGCCAATCACATCAATGCTGTGTTCAGCCTTTCAGACACCAGTGGCTATATTGACTTTATTGGCAATCAAACTCAATTGGCATTTGATGCCTTATATGATGATGCTTGGCAAACTCAAGATGTTTCTGGTTATGTGTACTGGCAAAAACAGCAAGATATTTATCTGGTGGCAGGCCGAGATTTGCATTTGAGCCGCAATGGCGCTGAGGTTCAAGGTGGTTTCCGATTAGAAGTTCGCCAAGATCAAGCTGATTGGTTTGCTTTAGACCTGCACGCTAATAATATAGCGATTGGTGATAGATTGACTTATGTGCCTAATAACGTATTGGGCGATGAATTACAGCAATGGCTGAAGCAATCTTTTGAGAATCAAGGGCAGCTTGATGAAATGGATTTGGTGCTGCACACCAATCTTGCTGAACAATATGATTCTCATGTGCGATTACAGTTGGCCGCCAGTGATCTAGCAATCACTTTTGATCCCAAATGGCCCACAGCGAAGCAATTAAATGGCCGTTTCGAATTGACTAAGAATTCGGCGAATGCCCAAGTGTTAACGGCTCAATTGGACGAGATGGAAATTGCAGATGCCAGTATTCAGGTGTCGTTTGAGCAGGGTAAAGCGGAATGGTTGAAAATTGAAGACAGTGTAGAGGGTGATGCTAAAGACATAATGGATATGTTGTCTCAAACCCCTTTGTCGAAATCTGTATTGCAGCCCTTTTCCAATTGGCAGATAGAGGGAGGGGTCAATGGTCGATTTGACGTTGCTGTGCCGTTCGATACTCAACGAGAGCCAAAATTAAATTTAGAATTTAATTTTAACGAGAATTCTCTTTATGTTGGTGAGATTAATTTGCCTTTAACTGTTAAAGAGGGGCAATTGTCTTACAGCTCAGATAGTGGTTTGGCTGGTTCAGTCTTTGATATGGAATTACTGGGTGGGCAATCCCATCTTACTTTATCTTCAAGTAGAGAGAATGAAGTTTTTTCTGTATTAGGTGAGTTACAGGGTAGCTTTGCACCGAAGCAAGTGGCGCTATGGCAAGGATTACCTAGTTCTCTAGCAGATAAACTTTCAGGACTGTCTCAATACCAAGCGCAACTAACAGTAAATCAATCCCAGCAAGGTCAAGTCGATTTGACGCTGTCTAGTGATTTGAAGGGTAGTGGTTTGGATCTTCCTGACCCTGTTGGTAAAACGGCTGAGAGCACTAAGAACTTAGTCGTCAAGGTGAGACAGCATGATCAGGATTTACTGATTGATACTCAGTATGCGAATTTATCGCAAGGTCGATATTTATTACAGCAAGGGCAATTTATTGGTGGTGAAATATTGTTGAGTCCTAATAAAGCCTTAGTATTTTCTGACACCATTCCTAAAGGTTTGGTGATTAAAGGTGAGTTGGATGCTTTGTCCATTCCAGTATGGCAAGACGATTTGGCTGCATTGCATCAGCAAAAATTAACTGACCCTAGTGTATCGAAAAACGAACCGCCTAGTTGGTTGTCTAAAATTGAGTTAATTGTGGATCAGCTAGAGGTGAATGCTGACAACCGATGGCATAATTTGAAAGTCAGTTACGATGCCTCTCAACAAAAAGCCTTCATGGTAAACGCAGATGAAGTCAATTTTATATTGAAAAGTATAAATGATAAGCCGGATTTGCATATCGGCTTTTTAACTTGGCAGTTAGCAGAAGGTGATGACGCGAAGCAAGGTAATCAAGCAGCAGATAAACCGCCATTTGCAGTCCAAGATATACCCAGTATGACGTTAGCTGTAGATGAATTATATATTAATGAAAGCCCTTATGGGGATTGGCAGCTTGATATTACTCAGCAAGGCAATACTTTGACGGTAGAGCCAATTACCACAAGTTTGAAAACAGGTCAGTTTTCGTCTAGCTTGTTTTGGCAAGATACGGGAGAGACTTCTAACGTTGCTTTTAATATAAATGCGCAGGGCAAAGATCTGGCCGAATTGACGAAGAAATTTTCTGACGATGCGTTTGTGTCATCAAATAGTTTTGATATTAACGTTGCTTTGAGTTGGCAAGGTCATCCATTTCATTTTGATCGAGAGACATTGTCTGGGCGCATTAAGTTTAATGCCCAAGATGGAAACTTTAGTACACTGGATGAGTTGCCACCTTTCTTAAAAGTGTTAGGCATTTTCAACATGGGGGCACTGAGTCGTCGTTTAACCTTAGATTTTTCTGATATCTATGAGCCAGGCTTAACATACGATGAATTTAAAGGCGAAATGAAACTCGAAAAAGGAATTTTACACACTCAATCTCCTGTTTCAATTATTTCACCAACGGCAGAACTTTATCTGTCAGGAAAGGCCAATATAGTTGATGAAACCTTGGATGAAACCTTGACGGCCACTTTTCCAATCTCAGGTACCTTACCTTTGGCTGGTCTCATTTGGGGAACGCCTCAATTGGCTGGTTTGCTTTTTATCACAGACAAACTGATTGGAGATCAAATCTCCAAAGTGACGAGTGTGAAATACAAGGTAGAAGGGCCATTCAGTAATCCTGTGATGACGCCTGTTCGTTACACGCCAAAAGATAGGAAGGATTAATGCAGACATTAGCTGTTGCCGCTATTCAGTTGACCAGTGGTTATGAATGGCATGAAAACTTGCTGGATGTAAAGCGTTTGGTTACTAAAGCCGCCAAAGATGGCGCCCGTTTAGTTGTGTTGCCAGAGAATGTATTTTTATTTGACGGTAAAGCCATGCGTGATCTGGCGGAATCAGAAGTGCAGGATCAATTGTTTGAAGAGGTTCTGCAATTGGCGAAGAGTTTGGATATTTACCTGGTGATTGGTTCTCATCCTGCGATAGAAACGGGTGCGGGCGAGCCTGTTGATAACCATCGTGTGCGTCAAGCTTTATGGGTCATTAACCCACAAGGTGAGGTGATTTCGCGATACGACAAAATACATTTGTTCGACGTTACTGTAGACGATAAAGCGGGTTCTTATCTTGAGTCCGAAGTAATTGAACCAGGGGATTTACAAGCAAAAGTCGTCGAGATTGATGGTTTTAAAGTGGGATTAAGCATTTGTTATGATCTACGTTTTCCTGAACTGTATCGTCTGTTAACTAAAATGGGCGCTGAGCTTTTGTTGGTTCCGGCAGCTTTTACTTATGTTACGGGGAAGGCGCATTGGAATACACTATTAGCAGCCCGGGCCATCGAGAATCAATGCTACGTCCTTGGGGTGAATCAGTGTGGTTGGCATAATGATAAACGTCAGACCTATGGTCACAGCACTTTGTATTCACCATTTGGTGAAAAATTGCTTGGCTTGTCGGAAGAGCCTGGCTATTTTGTACATCAAATTAACAAATTAGACATTGCTAAATACCGTGAAAAGATGCCCTGCCTTGAGCATCGTCGATTTAGTTAGTTAGGATTAATAGATAGTAATAAGCCCGTTTGTTAAGGGATGATAAACGGGCTTATTTTTGTTTTCGTGTATTTGTTATGAAAATAACAGTGTAAAACGAATAAGATTATTCAGCTAAGCCTAAACGTTTTTCTTCTGTTTCACGTAAGAAGCGAAACAGCTTTTTACGATTGGTGGTTTTGCCTTGTTGGGAAACTTCTTTCTGAGATTGACGAATTAGGTTGCGCAAAGTTTGAATATCTTCAACTTCGGGATGTTCATCCAAGTAGTTAGCCAATTCTTCTTTACTGTTTTCACCAATTAATGCATCGCGTTTAAGCTCTAATTGATGGAAAAGCTTGTTATAAGCGGCAGATGTGGTATCAAACAGAGCCAATCTTTGTTCGATGGCTTGGTGATCTTCGCTACGCATCACTTTGCCTATGTATTGCAAATGACGACGGGTGGCTTCATGTTGCTTAATACGGTCGGCTTCATTTAAGGCGTCACGTAGTGTGTCAGACATAGGTACTTTCTTTTGCTGGCTTTTGCTCAGTTGCAAGAGTTTTTTGCCTATCTCTTGTAAGGCTTCCATTTCACGCTTGATCTGAGTTTTGCTCTTAGGGGTGTCGTCTTCGTCTTCGAATTGATCAAAATCTGTCATGAGAACCTATACAAGAAAAATAGTGGCCAAGCCTAGGAAGGATAAAAAGCCCACCACATCGGTCACGGTTGTTAAAATAACACTGCCTGCTAAGGCTGGGTCTATGCCAATTTTTTTTAATAAAATGGGCAATAAGGTTCCAGTGGTAGCGGCAAAAAGTAAGTTAATGATGGTTGCGCCTGCAATGATATAGGCAATCATAATATTGTCAAACCAAACGGCCGTAAGAGCGGCGATAACACTAGCCCAAAGGATACCGTTCAGCATACCGACAATTAATTCACGATTGAGTAGCCAGCGAGCATTGGTTGATCCTATTTGGTTAAGCGCTATCCCTCGAATAACCAAGGTCAGTACTTGTGAGCCTGCGATGCCTCCCATGCTGGCGACAATGGGCATTAAAATGGCTAATGCCACCACTTGGTCTAGGGTGTGTTGAAATAAACCAATGACATATGAGGCGATAAAGGCGGTAATCAGATTAATACCTAACCAAATAGCGCGACGTTTGGTGGTTTTTAGAATAGGGGAGAAGGTATCTTCATCATCATCCAAACCAGCCATACTTAGCATGGAGTGCTCAGCTTCGTCACGGATAACGTCTACCACGTCATCAATAGTGATGCGGCCGAGCAGTTTTTGGCTTTCTCCATCGATAACTGGAGCAGACACTAGGTCCATATTTTCAAATAGTTGAGCGACATCGCTGGCAGGTGTATCAGCGGTGATGGAAGTGTAATCCGTTTCCATGATGTCGCGTACTGTGTCGTCAGGATCACTCACTAAGAGTTTGGTTAACGTTAGTGTACCCAATAAGCGATCTGAACGGCTAACGACCAACAGGTTATCCGTCATATCTGGTAAGGTATTGTGACGACGTAAATAGCGGAATACGATATCCACAGTGATGTTCGGACGAATGGTGATGGTGTCCGTGTTCATCAAGCCACCCGCTGAATCCTCAGAGTAGCTCAGTAGGGTTTCGACACGGGTTCTGTCTTGCGCCGTCATAGACGCAAGAACTTCTTTTACGACCGTTTCAGGTAAGTGTTGTAATAAGTCGGCAAGGTCATCACTTTCAAAATGTTCTGATACTGCAACCAAGCGCTCAGTATCCATTTCTTTTAGGAACTGGACACCTATGTCTTCACTTAGATATTGAAGTACTTCCCCCTCGTTTTTAGAGTCAATTAACTCCCAAAGTAATTTACGCTCTTTTGGGGGGGAAGATTCGAGTAAACGGGCTACATCTTGTGCAGGTAGGGCGCCGTTAAGCAGGTATCGCGTCTGCATAGTTGCCCCAGACTCAAGGGACTCACTAACGGTCTGCAGATGGCTTAACGTTTTTTCAGACATGGAAACTACTCGTCTTCACCAAAACGATCATTAATCAAAGCCAAGACGGCTTTAATCGCTTCTTCCTCATCTTCTCCATTGGTTTTAACAGTGATTTCAGTACCTTTGCCTGCCGCCAACATCATCATTGCCATGATGCTTTTGCCGTCAACATTACGACCGTCCTTCTCAATGGTGATGTCACATGAGAAACGTGATGTGGTTTCAACCAGCTTGCCTGCTGCGCGGGCATGCAGGCCAAGCTTGTTGATAATAGTAATGGATTCTTCCTGCATGCTGTCTCATCCTTATATTAAAGATTCAAAGCTAGTGTATAACTCTTCATTGGTTTTTGCGTTACGAAGTTCTGCTAGTGCGTCAGGTGACTGCGCCAATTCAGCAATTTGCGCTAGAGTCGATAAGTGTTGATCGCATTCGTGAGGTGGCACAATTAAGGCGAAGATCAAGTCAACACTCTGTTTGTCGACAGAGTCAAAGTCAATGGGGCTTTGTAGTGACATAACAACAACGGCCGTACGATTGGCAGATTCTAGACGGCAATGCGGGATGGCAATGCCATTGCCTATGCCGGTGCTACCTAATTTTTCACGTGCCAACAAGGCGTCATAGACAGCTTCATTATCACAGTGTAGGCGGTTAGAAGTGATCTCCGCCAAACTTTCAAGAACCCGTTTTTTACTAACAATGTCTTGTTTAGCAAGCACCAGATCGGCTTTTAATAGTGAATTTAATGGCATGATACTTAATACCTGTTAAATCAATCTTTTTCGTTCATTGGAAGGCGGTATATTCATCGCCTCACGATATTTGGCAACGGTGCGTCTTGCTACTTGAATGCCTTGGTCCGCCAAGATGGTTGCTAATTTATTATCACTAAGTGGTTTCTTAGCAGGTTCATCAGCAACCAATTTTTTAATCATAGCGCGTATGGCGGTAGAAGAACATTCACCGCCTGACGCAGTATTAACATGGCTTGAAAAGAAGTATTTCAATTCAAAAATGCCTTTTGGTGTATGCATGTATTTTTGTGTAGTGACACGAGAAATAGTTGATTCATGCATGCCTACTTCTTCGGCAACATCATGTAATACCATAGGTTTCATGGCTTCTTCGCCAAGTTCGAAGAAATCAATCTGGCGACTCACAATACAGCTGGCTACTTTTAGCAGAGTTTCATTACGACTTTGTAAACTCTTCATAAACCATTTAGCTTCTTGTAAGGAATTTTTGATGTAGCTTACATCTTCTGCTGTAGAGGCCGTGTTGGCCATCGCAGAATAGGTTTCGTTAATCTTGATCGGCGGTAAAGCGTCATTATTCAATTCGACTTGCCAAATGCCGTTACGCTTTTTAACTGACACATCTGGTATGACATAATCCGTGTCGTCTTCATCAATGGCGGAACCTGGGCGCGGATTGAGTTGTTGGATAAGGTGAATAACTTCTTTAAGCGCTTCGTCTTTAAGCTTGGTTTTACGGCTTAACTGCACAAAATCTCGACTGCCTAGCAGATTTAAATAATGGCTGATCAAGTTTTGTGTGCTTCTGAATAAAGGGTGGTCTTGGAAAGCTTCTAATTGCACTAGCAGACAATCCCGTAAATCAATAGAGCATACGCCGACCGGATCAAAGCGTTGTAATCTGTGCTGAACAGCTTGGATTTCATCCAGTTCAAGGTCTTCTAGATCACCTGTGAGAGATTCTAGAATGTCTTCTAATGGCATGCTCAGATAACCGTCAGGCTGAACGCAATCAACAATCGCGTAAGCAATCTCCAAGTCACGGTCTGACATGTGAGTAAGATTGAGCTGCCAAATTAAATGGTCTTGAATACTCTCTGCTGGAGCATTACGACTCTCAAAGTCCATTTCATTATCGAAGCTAGTCACATCGCTTACTGCGGCTGAGCTTTGATAGGTATCATCCCAGTTGCTATCAATTGACAACTCTTCTGGGATACTTTCCGTCCATTCTGATTCTAATCGGGCTTCTTCGGCTGACTCACTGTTTGCCTTTTCTTTGCTTGTATCGTTTTCGACTTTAGATTCAATGCTGGCTGGTAAGTCGATGGCGGTTAAGTCGTCGTCATCTAATTCCAGCAAAGGATTGGATTCAAGGAATTCATGAATTTCTTGTTTTAAATCCAATGTCGAAAGTTGCAGCAAGCGAATGGCTTGTTGCAACTGCGGGGTCATGGTTAATTGTTGACCGAGCTTTAGCTGTAAAGACTGCTTCATGGAGCAACTCTGTCTGATTTAATAAATAATTGGAACGAGTTATGCATACTACTCCCTTTCTACAACAATGATAAGGGGTTACAGGCGGAAGTCGTCGCCTAAATAGACTTTTTTTACTTGTTCGTTGTTAATTACTTCACTGGCATCACCAGAAGCTATGATGTAACCATTGCCTACAATGTAAGCTTTGTCACAAATATCCAGCGTTTCCCTTACATTGTGGTCGGTAATTAAAACGCCAATGCCGTTGTCTTGTAAATGTTTAATAATCAGCTTTATATCGCCTACAGAAATTGGATCAACCCCTGCGAAAGGTTCGTCTAATAATATGAATTTAGGATTCATTGCCAAAGCACGTGCAATTTCAACTCTACGCCGTTCGCCACCAGAAAGGGCCATGCCTAAATTTTTACGAATATGAGTGATGTTGAATTCTTCCAGCAATGATTCTAGACGTTCTTTCTGCTCAGTTTTAGACAGTTCTTTACGGGTTTCTAAAATGGCTGAAATATTGTCTTCAACGGACATTTTTCTGAAAATAGAGGCCTCTTGCGGCAAATATCCCACCCCTTTTTGGGCTCGTACATGCATGGCATCTTGAGTAATGTCCTGGTCGTCGATAAAAATTCCCCCAGCATCATTGGCAACCATACCGACTATCATATAAAAACATGTCGTTTTACCCGCGCCATTTGGGCCTAGCAAGCCAACGGCTTGACCCGATTCAACAGCAACGGAGACATCCTTCACAACAGGGCGTTTTTTGTAACTTTTAGCTAGGTGTTTTGCTTCCAGTCGAGCCATGAATTAGTTTGCCTTGCTTGTTTGTGGTTGTAAGGTCATAGATACACGACCGGAATCTTTTTTCTCAGCGCTGAATGTGCCGTCATTGATCATGTATAAAATATAGTCTGCAGAGATGGAGTTTTGCATTCGACTTAGGTAGCCCTCACCAATGATTTCAAGTTTACCTTCATCTGTGGAGTAATGAATTTCATTGCCTTTGCTGATAACGATATTACCACTCCAGTCTATTTGCTGGCTGAATTTAGCTGGAGTGCCGGAAGCCTCTAAACTACTGAATTGTCGAGTTTCAGGGTTGCTCATTACTTTTAAATACTGGGCTTGAATTTCAATCGAACCTTGTTTAACAATGACGTTCCCTTTGTAAATTGCTTGCCCTGTATTTTGGTCAAAGGAAGCTTCGTCTGCTTGAATCTCTAGTGGTTTTTCAATGTCGTTAGGTAGAGCAAGGCTGTATTGACTTAATGTTATCAGAGTAATTAAACCAGATAATTTAGTGAGTTGTTTCATAATTTCCTCGTACTGATCCTGTCATAACGACTTCTTCAGAATTGATATAAGTAATAATTTTGCCTGCAGAAGTTTTGCCTTGAGAAGAGATAAGAATTGCATCTCCTTGGCTGGTTAATGATTTATCTTGGTCTAAATAATGAATAGTGTCTGCATGCAAAATCACATCTTCTGATTGCTTATATTTTTTTACCGCTTCTGCATTACGCGACAGCAAAATGTCGTTACTACCATCCTCAATAGTGCCTTGCGAAGCGTGAGCGTGCCAACTACCAGATATAGAATACCTATCTATATTTGGATTCTCCAATAAGGTACGTGACGTTTGGATGTAGTGTAGGGTTTGCTCGGCATTGATTCGCTCAATCAGGTTTCCTTGCGCATCATATCTCAGCGCGACAACCTGAGTGATAAAATAATCTGGAGTACTACTTAATGACTCAGACTCAACTAAATTGGTATGGGGTAGATTTTTGTACCAAATTAGCATTGTAATAATGGCGCACAATAGAACGATTATCAGTATATTGCGTAGACCTTTAAATGTTTTGTTTGTTGTCATTAAGCTGGGCCACCTGTACCTAGAATGTACAAGTATAAAGCGTAAGCGATCAGTAGTGGTAGTCCTAGCCATTTTGGAATGCTATTACTCTTAGTGCGCTTGAAGACAAAAATGGCAATGACCAAAGCCAGTGTTAAAAAAAGTGTCCATGGATAATCACGAGTTAAAATACTGTGATCTAGCACGCCTGGTGCTATCAGAGCAGGCAAGGGTAATACCGTTGCTAAATTGAATATGTTAGAACCTAAGATATTGCCGATGGCGATATCGTGATGTCCTTTGCGCACACTACTGATGGAGGCTGCTAATTCCGGTAGACTGGTGCCAATGGCAACAATGGTTAAACCTATTACCAATTCACTGACTCCAAGTTGAGTGGCGATTCCTATGGCGCCCCACACCAATAACTTGGAACTGCCAATTAAAACTGCAAGACCCAAGATCGCAATGAATAGTGAGTGTCCGATAGCGCTTCCATCATCTTCCGGAAGTTCTTCTGTTAGTTCGTTGGACAAATCTTTACTGCCTTTTAGTAGCAAAAACAAAATCACTATAAACGCAGCTACTAAGATAACACCGTCTAGAAAGCTGAGGTGTTGGTCGTGAATTAATAGCCCTGTTAGAAGTGTTATGCCTAATACAAGAGGGACTTCTTTGGTGGCAATGCCCGCAGTGATAGGTATGGCCGAAAACAATAAAGTGGCGCCTAAAACTAAAGCAATGTTCGCTATGTTAGATCCCAGCACATTACCCACAGCAATTTCAGGAGCCTGATCCAATGATGCAATGGCGGAGACAACCATTTCAGGTGCCGAGGTTCCTAGAGCCACTAGCGTAATGCCTATGATAATGGGGCTTACATTGAGTTTCTCTGCGACCAAAGCAGAGTTTTCAATAAACTTATCAGAACTAATAACCAAAAAAATCAACCCAGTGATCAGGGCAGCAGAAAACAACAACATGATGAAGGAATTACTCATAATTTCAGGAGCTACCATTTAATGAGGTTTGTCATTGAAATTCAAGGCTTGACCTAGCAAACAAATTGTATTTACACGGTGTGAGATTTTATTTCCGAAAAGGCGGTGTTAGTATCAGTCGATATTCGCTAGGGAATAAGGGTGTATTTGTGGAAGACGCATATATAAAGGTGCAAGGGTTAAGTTTTTATCGTGGTGAAAGAGCCATCTATAAAAATGTCTCTTTGACCATTCCAAGAGGTAAGGTAACTGCTGTAATGGGGCCAAGTGGTACAGGTAAAACCACTTTGTTGAAATTAATCGCCGCACAATTGGTGCCGGATCAGGGACAGATATGGGTAGATGGACAAGATGTTCATAGTTTGTCTCGTAAGAAGCTTTATAAAGTCCGCAAAAAAATGGGCATGCTTTTTCAGAGTGGTGCCTTGTTCAGTGATATGTCAGTGGCAGAAAACATCGCCTTTCCACTTGAGGAGCATACTCAACTCGACAAAAAACGTATTCAAGAAATTGTCATGGACAAACTTCATAGTGTAGGTCTACGTGGCGCGCATCAACTTATGCCGTCTGAATTATCTGGCGGTATGGCAAGGCGTGTAGCATTAGCCAGAGCTATCGCCTTGGATCCGGACTTGGTGATGTATGATGAACCCTTTACTGGTCAAGACCCTATCTCAAAGGGCGTGCTGGTTAAATTGATTCGACAATTAAACGATGCAGCTAACATTACTTCTGTGTTGGTGTCTCATGATGTTGAAGAATCCCTGTCTATTGCTGACCATGTCTGTATTTTGGCTGGTGGTAAAGTGATTGCCGAAGGCACTCCTGAAGAAATTCACGCTTCCAAAGATCCGCAGGTTAAACAATTTATGAAAGGCGAGCCAGATGGTCCCGTACCATTTCATTATCCTGAGCAAACTCAGTCACAAGGAGTATCAATATGAATCTTGTGATGCATTTAGGGGCTTGGTTTCTGAATTGGTTAGAAGCGGTTGGGCGTGCGGGTCTTTTTTTAGCGCAAAGCGTGCTTCGTGTCCCTGTTCGTTTCAGTGAGTCAATTCGATTACTGGTAAAACAGCTTTACTCTGTTGGTGTGTTGTCACTAGTGATTGTGGTGGTGTCTGGTGCCTTTATTGGTATGGTATTGGCTTTGCAGGGCTACAGTATTTTATCAAAATTTGGTTCAGAAGAAGCTGTGGGGCAGTTGTTGGCATTATCTCTATTACGCGAATTGGCTCCTGTTGTAACCGCTCTATTGTTCGCAGGCCGAGCCGGTTCTTCGTTAACTGCTGAAATTGGTTTAATGAAGGCTACTGAGCAATTATCCAGTTATGAGATGATGGGGGTTGACCCTTTGCGTCGCATTATTGCACCACGTTTTCTCGCTGGAGTGATCTGTTTGCCTTTGTTAAGTATTATTTTTGCAGCAACAGGTATCATTGGCGGCTTATTGGTATCCGTTGGTTGGCTTGGGGTACATGACGGCGCATTTTGGTCTTTGATGCAGCAGTCTGTGTATTTTGATACCGATATTATGAATGGCGTGATTAAGGCCTTTTTCTTTTCGGTCGTGGTGACTTGGATTGCGGTCTATCAGGGCTACGAATGTGTACCAACCTCGGAAGGTATTGGTAAAGCAACGACTCGCACTGTGGTGTTGGGTTCTTTGGCGATTTTAGCATTGGATTTTGTATTAACAGCTGCCATGTTTGGGGATTTTTAGGATGAGAAGTAAGCGTACTGAATTATTAGTTGGATGTTTTATTGTATTGGGAGTGGCAGCCTTTGTTTACTTGGCGGTGCAAGTAAGCGGCTTGGGGTTTTCTGCTCAAAAAGATTCTTACAAAATTGTCGCCAGGTTTGATGATATTGGCGGTTTGACGAGTCGTTCAAAGGTCACTATTGCGGGTGTAACAGTTGGTTCTGTTGAGTCCATCTCTTTTGATAAAGACTTGTACATGGGGTTGGTGACTATGAATATCGATGCCGATGTCGATAATATTCCTGAGGACAGTTCGATTGCCATTTTAACCAGTGGTTTATTAGGTGAGAAGTATCTTGGTATTACCATAGGTGCGGATGACAAAATGCTGACAGAAGGTGGAGAAATTTTTGATACTCAATCTGCTTTAGTATTGGAGAACTTGATCAGTCAATTCCTATTTAATTCAGGCGATTCGGAGTAATTCATTATGATAAAACTGCTGACTGGTACCTGTCTTGTTTTGTCTTTATTGCTGAGCTCAATTGTTTGGGCAAATGATAATGAAGGTGCAAGGGATGCCGTAGTGAAAGTCGTCAATGCATTCCGTGATGATATAGTAAAAGATAAGGACTTCTTAGCAAAAAATCCTGACGAACTTGCTGTCAGGGTGGATAGAATTTTAGCAGACGTAGTGGATTTTGATGATTTTTCTCGTAAGGTGATGGGGAAGTATTATCGACGAGCTACGCCGGAGCAAAGAGAGCGTTTTGCTAACGTCACTAAAGACACTTTGCTGCAGACTTATGGTTCTTCATTGTTAGAGTTAGACCCTGATCGAATTAATGTGTTGCCATTAGGACCTCAAGGTCGTGGCCGTGAAACCAAAGTTAATGTAGATTTCCAAATGGAAAATGGTAACCTGCTGAACATCATCTTCTACATGGAGCAAAACAAGAGTCAGCAATGGTTATTGAGTAATGTGGCAATTAATAACATTAATTTTGGTCTGACATTTCGTAAGCAATTTGGCGTCATGATGGAGCAGAATCGAAATGATATAGAAGCTGCGATTCTTGCTTGGAAGGATTCATTAGCGAAAAAGTCATAATATTTATAGTGACTCACTTTTAAAAATCCGCTTATAAAAGTTGTAAGCGGATTTTTTATTGCCGTTTTTTTGTGTGCTTTGTTTAAAAGCCTAAAAAAAACCATAGTTAATTTGTCATCATTGAATAAAATCTTAGAAAACAACTAATTTTTTGCTCTTAGTAGTCGTTGAAAGTGTTAAGTAGTTGGCTTTACTAAGGTAGAATATCGTCATTAAAGTACATTTTTAGATTGGAGCGACTGTGAACGCAGGTGAAGTAAAAGCACTTTTGGAATCTTCTATTCGTGATAGTGAAGTCATAGCGGAGGGAGAAGGTTGTAATTTTCAAGTAGTCATTGTATCGAGTGAATTTGAAGGTTTGTCGACGGTGAAACGTCAACAGCTTGTGTATTCACATTTACAAGACGCCATTGCCAGTGGTGCTATTCACGCTGTAACCATGAAAACTTACACGCCAGAGCAAGCAGATAAGCTGTAAAGAAATTATTATAAGAGATTGATTGTATGGATAAGCTTTTAATTACTGGTGGGTCACCTTTAAACGGTGTGGTGCGAGCTTCAGGGGCGAAAAATGCTGCGCTTCCAATTTTGGCAGCCACTTTGCTGACCAAAGATTTAATTACTATTAAGAATTTGCCACATTTGCATGACATTACCACTATGTTAGAGCTATTAGGCTCAATGGGGTGTGGTGTTGTTGTTGATGAAAAAATGAGTGTTCAATTGGACATCTCTACACTGAATAATTGTGAAGCGCCTTATGAACTTGTTAAAACCATGCGAGCTTCCATATTAGTACTAGGGCCATTAGTGAGTCATTTTGGTCGTGCCGTAGTATCTTTGCCGGGTGGTTGTGCAATTGGAAGTCGCCCTGTGGATTTACACTTGCGTGGATTAGAAGCCATGGGCGCTAAAATTGATGTCACTGGTGGCAATATTGTGGCCACCGTTGATGGGCGTTTACAAGGTGCTCGTATTTTCTTCGATAAGGTCACGGTAACTGGTACAGAAAATTTGCTAATGGCAGCAACTTTAGCAGAAGGTCAAACCATTCTTGAAAATGCCGCTCGTGAACCTGAAGTGGTTGATTTGGCTGAGTGTTTGATTTCCATGGGAGCAAAAATATCGGGTCATGGCTCGGACACTATTGTTGTGGATGGCGTAGAAGCGTTACATGGCACTACCTATCCTGTGATGCCTGATAGAATCGAGACAGGTACTTTTTTGGTCGCTGCGGCTATTACTGGTGGCAAGGTTAAAGTTATTGATACAGATGTGAAATCTCTGGAAGCCGTGTTATCGAAATTGGAAGAAGCAGGCGCTAAAGTGAGTTGTGGTGATGATTGGATTGAAGTGGATATGGAAGGCCGTCAACCGAAAGCCGTAAATATAAGTACTGCGCCATATCCTGCTTTTCCAACGGATATGCAAGCGCAATTTGTCGCATTAAACTCAGTGGCAACTGGCGTGGGTCGTGTTATTGAGAATATTTTTGAAAACCGCTTTATGCACGTAGATGAAATGTTGCGTATGGGAGCGGATATTGAAGTGAATGGTAATACGGCCATTATTCGCGGCTGTGACAAGCTAAAAGGCGCGCCAGTAATGGCAACAGATCTTCGGGCTTCGGCAAGTTTGGTGCTTTCAGCTTTGGTTGCAGAGGGCGATACTAAGATAGACCGTATCTACCATATTGACCGTGGTTATGAATGTATTGAGGAAAAGTTTGGCGCCTTGGGTGCGAAAATTTCGCGAGTATTGAATTAATATGAGTAAAGCATTAACCATCGCCCTTTCAAAAGGGCGTATTTTGGGCGAAACCCTACCGCTTTTGGAAAAGGCTAATATCATTCCCGCAGAGGACATTACTAAGAGCCGCAAGCTGATTTTTGATACCAATCACCAGCATATTAAATTGGTTATTTTGCGTGCAACTGATGTGCCTACCTATGTTGAACATGGTGTAGCGGATTTTGGTGTGGCAGGCAAAGACGTTTTAATGGAAGCTTCGACCAAAAATTTGTACGAACTTTTGGATTTGAAAATTTCCAAATGTCGTTTGATGACGGCTGGTGTTGTTGATCAGGCATTACCGCAACGTCGTCTAAAAGTTGCGTCCAAATTTTCTAAAACAGCTAAGCAATATTTTGCTGAGCAAGGTATCCAAGCGGATGTTATTAAGCTCTATGGTGCTATGGAATTAGCACCTATTATGGGCTTGGCTGATTTGATTGTAGACATAGTGGATACGGGTAACACGCTAAAAGCAAATGGTCTAGAAGCGAGAGACTTAATTGCTCCAATTAGTACCCGTCTGGTAGTGAATAAAGCGGCATACAAAACTAAATTTGCTGAGATTGAGCCTATCCTTGAAATGCTAAGAAAAGCCGTGGACGAAAACGAGGGCCAATAATTGAAACTGAACATTCGTGAGTTTTCATCAAAATCTGCAGGGTTTCGGGCGGAATTAGAGAGCCTGCTTGCATGGGACTCTGTTTCCGATGCCAATGTACAACAATCAGTAACCGATATTGTTACTCAAGTTCGTGCTCGTGGCGATGAAGCATTGGTGGAATTTACCAACCGTTTTGATCGTCGTGATGTGAAGCATGCTAAAGAGCTAGAAATTTCTCGTGAACAAATGGCACAAGCTAAGAGTCGTGTTAGTGAAGCATTAGTTTCCAGTCTAGAAGCAGCGGCGAAACGTGTCCGTGATTATCATGAGCATCAGGTACAAAACTCTTGGCAATATCAAGAAGCAGACGGCACTGTGTTAGGGCAGAAAGTAACGCCATTGGACAGAGTGGGAGTGTATGTGCCTGGGGGTAAGGCAGCTTATCCTTCTTCTGTTCTGATGAATGTTATGCCTGCTAAAGTGGCTGGCGTTGGCGAAATTATCATGGTGGTTCCTACGCCTGATGGTTTTGTGAATGATATTGTGTTGACGGCAGCCTATATTGCTGGTGTTGACCGTGTATTTACAGTAGGTGGCGCTCAAGCTATTGCGGCTTTGGCATACGGAACACAAAGTGTGCCTAAAGTCGACAAAATAGTCGGTCCTGGAAACATCTATGTAGCGACAGCGAAACGTATGGTATTTGGTGCGGTTGGCATTGATATGATTGCAGGTCCGTCAGAAATATTAGTGGTCTGCGATGGTAAAACGAATCCAGATTGGATTGCTATGGATTTGTTTTCTCAAGCAGAGCACGATGAAGACGCACAGTCGATTTTGATTTCGCCCAATATGGACTACATTCAGCAAGTTAAGCAAGCAATGGAAAGGCTAATTGAAACACAAAGCCGCAAAGACATCATAAAAGTGTCTTTGGAAAATCGAGGTGCTTTTATCCATGTCTTGGATATGGAAGAAGCAATAGAGATTGCAAATTTGGTTGCCGCAGAGCACTTAGAATTATCCGTTGATGAGCCAGAAAAATGGGCGCAAAAAATTCGTCACGCGGGTGCGATTTTTATGGGGCGTCACACACCTGAAGCCTTGGGCGATTATTGTGCTGGACCAAATCACGTTTTGCCTACTTCAGGCACGGCACGTTTTTCTTCTCCATTAGGTGTGTACGACTTTCAAAAACGTAGCTCTTTGATCAATTGTTCTCCAGAAGGTGCAAGTAATCTGGCTAAAATAGCATCGCCTTTGGCTCGAGGTGAGTCTTTAGAGGCGCACGCGATGTCAGCTGAATATCGTATTCTTAAGGATTAAACATGTTAGGCAAAAGTCACGGCCACTCTAATGCAATCTATTCGATTCGTCGTGTCACCCGTGTTCTCGCTTTGATTATCTTGTTGTTGGTAGGAGCTGGTTTTTTTCTACCAACAAGTTATCGGGTTGAGCGCAGTGTCGTGATCAATGCCACGCCACAGCGTATTCTAACCTTTGCCTTAGCTGGGGAGAATTTACCTCTGTGGCTACATGTACAAAATGGTCGTCTACAATCATCTCAGGGTGAATTGTCAGTAGGTCAGACTCTTGCCATCGATTATCAAGATAAAGATGTGAAAGGGAGTTTGACTTTGTTATCGGTAACTTCTTCGGAGTTTATGTTTGAAGTTCGTCCTAAGCCAAATGTGAATCTGGTACAGAACCAAATCCGTTTATTATCCTCTTCTGACGGTACGCAAGTTGTTTGGCGAATTGAAGGGGACTTAGATGCTGGTTTTATTGGGCCTTATTTAGCCATTTTTGCAAATGATATGGCAGGTGAGAATTTTGAAATTGGCCTGCAAAAGCTGAAAAATTTGGTAGAGAGTCAGACTCAATAAACAATTCTTTGCATGGTAGGTTGTTTTTCTAAGATTATTTTTGCTTGGTAAGATTGCCGACCTCTTAAGCCTAATAAAGAAATACTGGTGCCAGGTTTCAATGAGGCTATCATTCTTTGAACTTGATATGGGTCGGTACTGGGGGTTTGATTTATCTCTAAAATGATATCGCCCACTTCAATGCCGGCTTTTTGGGCTGGGCTCGATTGGGTTATGTCGCTGACCAATAGGCCATAATCACTTGGTAAAGCCAAATTGTCTGCTAGGTTCTGGGTGATTCTTTGAGCTTCCATTCCCAAATATCCGCGTATTACTTCACCGTGGGTAATTATATCTTGCATCACAGCCATAGCATCGTCGATGGGTGTGGCAAAACCAATACCTTGCGATCCGCCTGAGCTGGAATAAATGGCAGAGCTGATACCAATGAGTTCTCCGCGCATATTTACCAAGGCGCCACCAGAGTTACCTGGATTAATTGCTGCATCAGTTTGTAGAAAATTTTCGTAGGTATTTAAACCAATGCTATTGCGTCCTTTGGCGCTAATGATGCCTGATGTAACGGTTTGACCAATATCAAATGGATTGCCAATGGCTAAAATTCGATCGCCAATTTGCATTTTGCTGCTGTTGCCGATTTTTATACTAGGTAAGTCGTCTATTTGGATTTTTAAAACCGCTAAATCGGTTGAAGGGTCTGAACCAATAAGTTTGGCTTGTAACCGTCTTTCATCGTTTAATGCCACTGTAATGCTTTGTGCGTTTTGAATGACATGATGATTGGTTAGGATAAAACCGTCAGAAGTAATGATGACGCCAGAACCTAAATTCGTCGTTTGAGTAACAGCACCATTTTCGCTCCAGTGGCGCTTTTCCAATTTTTGGCTATAAATGCTAATAACAGAGGAGGCAGTGGCATTTACCGTGTTTGCGTAGCTTTCAACCTTATGTATATTTTCATAGGCCTGCATGAGTAATGCTGTTAAGCCTATACAAGCACCTAGTAGAATGGCGATAATGGTTGGCATTAAATAAATTTTTAACTTCATAAATAAGGAGCTGTTTTGTTACGCAGTGAGTTTGAATTATTACTGAATCGAACACTGAGTCCAAGCCGTTTTAAAGATTATGCGCCAAACGGCCTTCAGGTAGAAGGAAAAGACGAGATTCATCGAGTGGTAACAGGGGTAACCGCTAATCAAACTTTGATTAATGCTGCGGTAGAATGGCAAGCAGACGCAATCTTTGTGCATCATGGTTATTTCTGGAAAAATGAGTCTCCTGAAATAGTTGGTATGAAATATCGTCGTATCGCTACTTTAATCAAGAATGATATTAATCTGTATGGCTATCATCTGCCTTTAGATGCTCATCCCGAATACGGTAATAATGCTGGCTTGGCCAATGTGCTGGGGCTTGGTTCTCGTGAGCCTCTGCAGTCTTGGTTACCTATTGAGGAGTCTATAGGCATTGTAGGTGAGCTTAATGAGGCTATGACGTTGGATGCTTTTCAACACTTGATTGAAAAAGGTGTGGGTCGTGAGGTCTTGTTCGAACGGGTGTCTGATCTACCTATCAAGCGAGTGGCTTTGTGTACAGGCGGAGCGCAAGGTTATATTGAGCAGGCTTTAAAAGTAAAAGCGGATGTCTTTATTACGGGGGAAGTATCGGAGCAAACGATACATATTGCCCGAGAAATGGGGATTCACTTTATTGCAGCAGGCCATCATGCTACGGAGCGATTTGGAGCTCAAGCTATGGCTGCTTTCTTGGATAGGCAGGATGATTTGCAAGCTATATTCATAGATGTGGATAATCCGGCTTAATATTTTAGTAAGAGATAAAAAAACGGGCAAAAGCCCGTTTTTTTATCTGACAAAGATGTTACTTAAATTGTTCGCTTTGGTTCTAGATCGGTATTTTTGTTTTTAAGTCCAAATGCTTCACTCAACATACCATGATCTTTATCATTCTTCAGAGCATAATCTCTTGGTGGTTCATTCGGGTTAGTTTCTAAAGTGTCTCGGTGAGACATAGGAGCATCTACCTTTACATTGCTTATTTGAGAAGCGCTGCTGGCTAGGTTAGCTCTTAGTTCGCCAAGACGCTTTTCCACTATGTTGAGTTGTTCATTACTGTCGGCAAAAAAATTATCAATAATGACTTGTTTGTTGGCTAATTCCTGCTGCAGGGATTTCATGGTTACCAAGTTGTCGTTTGCTTCAATTGGCTTGTTATTGTTCTTGTTTAGAAGGTTTTTGATCGAATAGGTCGCAATACTACCAAGGATAATTCCAGTAATAAAAACAATGACATTGAATTCTTCTAAATTCATAACTCTCTCCTTATGACATCTTCCAATTATAACTCATATCACTTTCAGGGTAACAGGATGAGAGGTGTTGTTTAAGTTACAATTTGTTAGAATATTCATAATTTATTTATCCATACGAAAGACTGACAATGACCCCAATATCTCGTTATCAAGAAGACCTTAAGCGTGAGGATTTTCACTATGACCCTGCGCAAGAAGAAGCTGTAAAAGCATTACAAGAATTATTTGATCGTTTAGTGAGTAAGCAAGCCTTGCCAGAATCTGCTGGTCTGTTTGGTTTGTTTAAAAAGAAGAAGCCAGTAAAAGTAGAGCAGGGCTTATATTTTTGGGGCGGTGTTGGTCGTGGAAAAACTTACCTAATGGACACTTTTTTTGATTGTCTGCCAACGGAAAAGAAGATGCGCCTTCATTTTCACCGTTTTATGCAAATGGTGCATCAGGAGTTAAGAAAGCTTAAAGAGGTTAAAAATCCATTAGAGATTGTTGGTAAGCAAATTTCAGATAAAGCGCAAGTCCTGTGTTTTGACGAATTTTTTGTAACTGACATTACGGACGCCATGATACTGGCAGGTTTGCTGGATGAATTGTTTAAAAATGGTACCACTTTGGTGGCTACTTCAAACATAGAGCCAGATGGTTTGTATAAAAATGGACTGCAACGTGCACGCTTTTTGCCTGCGATTGCTTTAGTCAAAGAAAATACTAAGGTAATGAATGTTGATGGTGGCATAGATTATCGTCTTCGAACACTTAAACAGGCCAAGTTGTATCATTTCCCATTAGATGATCAGGCCGACCAAGAGTTGCAAAATCGCTTTATGAGTTTGATCACCGATGCTTCACATATAGTAGAAGGTGGAGTGGTTGAAATTGAAGGTCGTGAAATTCCTCTTTTACGAAGTTGTGAGGACATGGCGTGGTTTGATATTAAAGCGCTTTGTGATGGGCCTCGTAGTCAAGTGGACTATATCGAAATTGCTCGTTTGTATACCACTGTGATTATTTCAAATTTGCCTCAAATGGACGCATCTCGTGATGATTTGGCGCGTCGTTTCATCAACTTGGTAGATGAATTTTATGATCGTCATGTTAAAGTTATTTTCTCCGCTGAAGTCGCTATTCCAGATATTTATCAAGGAACACGTTTGAAATTTGAATATGACCGAACGATCAGTCGTCTTTTGGAAATGCAATCAGAAGAATATTTGTCGCTAGAGCATCGTCCTTAAGGATGAAATGCAAAGTGCTTTTAAAAAGATATTTAATGCTGTATACTTCGCTCGCCTTTTTAAAGGTAAATGTACGTTTATTGTTCAGTTTCTTATTGTTTAATAAGAGTAAGCAATAAACCAATAATAATAGGTATAGCGTGTTAATCACGCGTATTGATAGGGTTTTTTGATGAAAACTTTTACTGCTAAACCTGCTGAAGTACGCCGCGACTGGTTCGTGGTTGATGCTGAAGGCAAAACTCTAGGTCGTTTGGCTACCGAAATCGCTCGCCGTTTACGTGGTAAGCATAAAGCTGAATACACTCCTCATGTTGACACTGGTGATTACATCGTTGTTATCAATGCTGAGAAAGTTCATGTTACAGGTAACAAGGCCGCAGCGAAACAATACTACCGCCACACTGGTTACCCAGGCGGCTTGCGTTCTATGAATTTCGAGAAGTTGATTGATCACGCTCCAGAGCGCGTTCTTGAAATCGCCGTTAAAGGTATGTTGCCGAAAGGTCCTTTGGGCCGTGCAATGCACAAGAAAATGAAAGTATACGCTGGTGCAGAGCATCCACATGCTGCTCAACAGCCTCAAGAACTTAACATTTAATACGGAAGATCATTATGTCAGCTACTCAATACTACGGTACAGGTCGTCGCAAAACGTCTACCGCTCGTGTGTTCCTAAAAGCCGGTTCTGGTAACCTAGTTATCAACAACCGTTCTCTAGACCAATACTTTGGTCGTGAAACTGCTCGCATGGTTGTTCGTCAGCCTCTTGAGCTTGTTGAAGCGACTGAAAAGTTTGATGTTTACATCACTGTTAAAGGTGGTGGTATTTCTGGTCAAGCTGGTGCGATCCGTCATGGTATCACTCGTGCGCTAATGCAATACGATGAAGCCCTACGTCGTCCTCTACGTTCAGCTGGTTACGTTACTCGTGACTCTCGTGAAGTTGAGCGTAAGAAAGTTGGTCTTCGTAAAGCGCGTCGTCGTCCTCAGTTCTCAAAACGTTAATAATCGTTTTAGAATCTGTATTAAAACGCTTGGTAATTACGCCAAGCGTTTTTTTTGTTTTAAATATGCTCTCGCAGCAATCTTGTAACAAAATGATTTTTCAAAGAAAAAACATTTAAAAGATGATAGAATGGAGCATATTTTTAGTGGTGGTGTCAGCTAAGTGTCTGCCATCACACTGATTTGATTATTTGTCCTCTTTTTTAGAGGGTTTTGAAGTCTTTAAGTAAGGGGTTAGACATGGGTGTTATTGCAAAGCGCTCCTCAATGACGTTTTTTTCAGATGGAGAAGATCATTATAGTCATCGTGTACGCATTGTTTTGGCTGAAAAAGCGGTAACTGTGGACATCATTGATGTAGACCCGTTTAATAAGCCAGAGGAATTGGCTGATGTGAATCCATACAACGAATTACCTGCATTGGTTGATCGTGACTTAGTCTTGTACGAGCCAAATGTGATGATGGAATACTTAGATGAGCGTTTTCCTCATCCACCATTATTACCTGTATATCCGGTTGCACGTGCGGAAAGTCGTTTGTATATGTACCGTATTCAGCGTGACTGGGCAAAATTGGCTGATCTAATTTTGTCTAGCAAGGATAAAGAAGCGGTTGCGCAAGCACAAAAAGAATTGCGTGAAGGTTTGATTAGTGTGTCGCCTATATTTGAAGAAAAGCCGTACTTCATGAGCGACGAATTCACTATTGTAGATTGCTGTTTAGCTCCTATTTTGTGGCGTTTGCCTGTATTGGGAGTGGAGATTCCAAAAGAGCAAGCAAAAGCATTATACAAATATATGGATCTGGTTTTTACTCGTGAGTCTTTCAAAGAAAGTCTTTCAGAAGCAGAGCAAGAAATGCGCTTGGACTAAGATCCATTAGTGCTTAGAAGTAATAAAAGAAGGAGCCAGTGCTCCTTTTTTTGTTTGAGACAAAGGAAAATATGACCATGATACCGAAACGTTCTTACTTACTAAATGCAGCTTACTCTTGGGTTGCTGATAATGATATGACACCTTATCTACTAGTAGATGCTGAGCAGCAAGGTGTTGTGATTCCGACAGAGTTTGTTAAAGATGGTCAGATTGTTCTGAATATCAGTATGACGGCGGTTCGTAATTTATTGATGGACAAAGAGGCCGTGTCATTTGAAGCGCGTTTTAGTGGTAAGTCTATGCAGGTTTATGTGCCAATGCGCGCTGCAATTGCACTGTATGCCAAAGAAAATGGTGATGGATTTGTGTTTCCAGAAGAAATGTTTGAAGAAGAACCCACACCAACACCTCCTGAACCACCGAAAAAAGGCTTTCAGTTAAAAGTCGTTAAGTAGCCCTTCTCTAAGTTAGCTTAGGTTTATTAAAGAAGGGTGAGTTGACTTTAATCTTCGTAACCGAACAGTTGTCTTTCTAATAAATCCACTAAGGTGTGGATGACAGTGATTTGGCACTCATGAACGCGAGCGGTTCCCAAGAGATTTATTTTAATCTCAGTATCGTCTTGAGAGGTTAAAGATGAAATATTTTTGGCTTCTGGACTGGTTAAAGCGACCACGCTCATTTTGCGTTCGTGTGCGGCTTGGATAGCTTGAATGATAGGGGAAGTGTTGCCGCGATTGGCAATGGCAAACAAAATGTCCCCAGGGTTACCAATGGCGGTAATTTGTTTGGAGAAAACATCATGATAGCTGTCGTTATGGGTGATGGCTAATAACGAGGAACCTTCGCCACTTAAATTGATTGAAGGTAATCCTGGTCTTTCCCTGTCCATTTTATCCAACATAAGTGTACTGAAATATTGCGCAAGATGTGAGCCGGTACTATTGCCAATACAAATAACTTTGCCGCCGGAACCAATGCTGGTGAAAATGACTTTAGCGGCATGTTCTATATAAGGTGGTAAGCTTTCTAACGCTTGTTGTTGAGCTTCAAAGCTCTGTGCAAATTGGGTGTATATTGCTTCTTGAAAATCCATAATAATTAAAATGCTGCTTTAAGCCAGGTTAAATGTTGTTCGTCTATTTCTATATCAAATAGTACAGTATCGAAACGACTAGACTGGTCTAGTTTGTTGTTTTTTTGTAGCCACAATGCTGCGCTATTTCTTACTTTATTAAGCTTACTTTGAGCCAAGCTTTCAGCGGCTGATCCGTGCGTCAGATCTGCGCGAAATCTCACTTCGACAAAAACATAGGTTTGTTGATCGCGGAAGATTAAATCTATTTCACCTGTTCGACAAAAAAAATTTCGCGCTACGAAAATGAGTCCTTGTCGACAAAGGAAAGCTTCGGCAAATTGCTCTGCTTTTTGTCCACTAGTCTTGGTTAGTTTCTTCCTCTTTCTCAAAAAATTGCTTACTGCGCGCATAGACCAAATTCCCTCTTCGGTACGTCATAATTTCAGGACGTTTGTGAAACACGCCATTATCATCCATGGTAATGATGCCAGTATTGGCAGAAATACGTGTACTCTTGAGCAAGGCAAACAATTGATATTTGTTAGCCAACAAATAGGAATCTGCTCCGAGTGCTTGCAGGCGGCGCAAAATATTTGAGCCTGGACTTGGAGGTAAAGCACTAGCGTTTTTGTTGCTGCCAGAAAGTGCTGGTAGTTCAGTAAATAAAATACGCTCAATGTCTTCGGCTTTAGTGTTTCTATCAGGAGGGCTGTCATTCAAGTTACTGGTTGAGAGCATGGGTACAGAAGCAGCGAAATAGAAGTCTAATAGGGGGCGAATCTGTTTAGCATCGTTTAGCTTGCCAACATAAAACACATAATCTAAATCTTGACGTGGACGAGCGATGGCATCGACCTGATGACCAGTCCATTTCTCAATGAGGTTTTTTCGCGCATAACTTTCATTAATGAGAAGCAGTTTTTGTACCGCATTTTGACGACCTTGAGGCGTGTTGGCGTATGATTGCGCTGATGTAACAGTGACGTGTTCTTGTTCGGCTGCGGTAAGAAATTCATCATTTTGCTTCAGCGCCCAGGTATCTTGTGTACTGAGTACAGCAGCCTTAGTGGCCCCTTCTTGTTTAGCAAAATTGATCAACTCATGTATTTCGTCTTCTGCACTTAATGAGAAATGAAATAAATTTTTGGCAGCCTGATTAACATCCAATTGATTCAAAGTGATGACAGGATAGGGTAACTCTGTACGACTTATTTTTGCCACATTATTTTTTTCTAACGGACCAATTATGATATCAGGTGCCATGTTATTCGCGGCTGTTAATGCATCTATAATGTCAGGGTATTGGTCAGTATTGACTATATTCACCTGAGGGCGTTTTTCTTTTTGATTGTAATAAGTGGCAAAAAAGCCATCGACAACGGCTTGGGAAGCACGTTTCAGTTTGCCTGACATTGGTAGCATTAGAACCACTTTTTGTGGTGCCATGTCTTCGATTGACGCCATCAATTTAAAATCTTGCGGTGGCGTGATTGCCGCAGGGTGACTGGTGTTTCTTTGTTGCCAATTTTGAAAGGTGGCAAGTTGTTGCTCAATCGACAAAGATTGATCTCGCAAGATATTACTGATGGTGAGCCAACCATTCAAAATAGGCTGTTGAGCCTGATATAGGCTCTCTATTTCATTTTCTGTTAAGTTTTGAATAGCCAGCCAAAGTTTGTCTTGATTGGCCTGTATTTCATCCAATGGCAAGCTGTAACTCAACGCCATTCTTAACTTAACTGCTTCTGGCCAATTACCAAAATGCTCAAGAATACTAGCGCGTGTCTCTGTGATTTGGTTTTGCTTGTCAGGGTGCCGTGCTGCTGTCAGCTGATCCGCTTTGTTGAGCAATAGAAAAGCATCTAGGGCATTATCAAGTTGTGCATTGATTTTAGCGGCCAGCAGATACGCATCGAATTGTAACGAAGAGGTTTTGTTAAGTACGGACTTTTCGAGAATCGAAATGGCTTGAACATAGGCGCCATCTTGATAATTTTGTAAAGCCTGTTCATAAGCCGCACTAATGACTTTGCTGTTATTGGGCTTATAAGGTTGATAAATGCTCGGGGGTGGCGTGTTGTCAGAGGCTTTTTTATCACCTTTCACCAAAGCAGAAGTCTGCTGAGGCATATTTAAGTTTGCTGAGTTACATGCACTGAGCAGAAATGCACATAAGGTTAATGATATGATGCGATAATTGGTTAGGCTCATAATCTTACAAATGACAAATGAAAGAGGAAACATGGTATCACATACTAATGATGATGTGAGAGGGTCGCTGTACATTGTTGCGACACCAATTGGCAATTTGGACGACTTTACCAAGCGAGCCGAGCAAACTTTACGAGATGTTGACTATATCGCCGCAGAAGATACCCGTCACAGCCGCCGTTTATTGAATCATTTTGGTATTGAAGGCAAGTTATTTTCACTGCACGATCATAATGAGAAAGACAAAGCAGAATACGTTGCAAGCCTATTAAATGAAGGCAAGAATGTCGCGCTGGTATCTGACGCTGGCACCCCATTAATTTCTGATCCTGGTTATCATTTGGTATCCATTCTGCGTGATCTAGATCACAAAGTAGTACCAGTGCCAGGTGCGAGTGCTTTGATTGCCGCTCTCTCTGCTTCAGGTTTACCCACAGATCAATTCTTTTTTGCAGGTTTTGTGCCGGCTAAATCAAAAGCTCGCACTGATGTGTTTGAGTCATGGCGACAACAAGTTGGCACTATAGTGTTTTATGAATCGACGCACCGTATTGAAGACTCTATGAAGGATTTGCAAACTGTATACGGTGATCAAGTTAGTGTGGTGTTGGCGAGAGAAATCACCAAAACCTTTGAAACCTTTTTATCTGGAACGCCCAACCAGATTCTCGACCGTTTCACTCAAGATGCGAATCAGTTGAAAGGTGAGTTTGTGGTAATGCTTAACATAGTCAAACCGGATCATGCGGATGAAGAAGAGGACGCCAAACGTATTCTTACAATCCTTCTAGAAGAGAACGTCTCGGTAAAACAAGCAGCTGCCATCGCTGCTAAGTTGACAGGTGGTAAGAAAAACCCCTTGTATAAGCTTGCCTTGAAGATGCAAGAAGGTGAATAACTGACTCTATCATATCAAACATTTCCTTTCAGAAGAGTTTACAGAGACATTTGAATCCGTATACTCAATGCTACTTGTCGGAGTGCCATTTGGCTGAGATCGCACAATTGAGTGCGGGATCCGCAGAACCTGATCGGGTTAACACCCGCGTAGGAAACAAGAAAGTCACACTATTTCTTTTCTGCATCGAATGAACTCCTGTTTTGCAAAGGTAAATTTGATGCTGTCAGTCGCATGAAATTTAATTTTCGATTCAGGATTTCTTTTTTTTGTCATAAGTTTGTCGCAGAACTTTGGCTAAACCAGCACCCCAGACAAGCAATTCTCCATCTATTTATAAGGGAAATGCTCATGTCGAACCAAAACAAAAAACCAAATAAGTCTTCTCGCGAAGCGTCTCGTCTTGCTGCTAAGGCTTTTATTGAGTCCTTACAAGCCAAGCCTTTTCCAGCGTCAGAGCGCATTTACCTCATGGGTACAGATGCTTCCATTCGTGTGCCGATGCGTAAAATTAATCTTACCGATACGCCGATTGGCTCGGATCCTGATAACTTGACCTTTGAACCGAACGAGGCGGTTTATGTTTATGATTGTTCAGGCCCTTATGGTGATCCACAAGAAAAAATTGATGTGTACCAGGGCATTAAAGCGATTCGCAATGAATGGATAGAGGCTCGCCAAGATACGCAATTTTTAACGCAAGTGAGCTCTACTTTTACCCAGTCTCGGTTAGATGACGAGCGTCTTGATGAACTGAGATTCCAGCATTTGCCTAAAGTAAGGCGTGCTCGTCAAGGTAAGTGTGTTACTCAGATGCATTATGCCAAGCAAGGCATTATTACCCCAGAAATGGAGTACATTGCCATTCGCGAAAATCAAAATCTTGAAGCCATCAAGAGTGAACTCTTGTTGAAACAGCATCCTGGCCAGAGTTTTGGAGCGAATTTACAAGACAAAATCACCCCGGAGTTTGTTCGAGATGAAGTCGCTAAAGGCCGGGCCATTATCCCTAACAATATTAATCATCCTGAATCTGAGCCTATGATCATAGGGCGTAACTTCTTGGTCAAAGTAAACGCCAACATAGGCAATTCGGCTGTGACTTCTTCCATTGAAGAAGAGGTGGAAAAACTGGTTTGGTCGACTCGTTGGGGAGCCGACACTGTGATGGATTTATCGACAGGGAAAAACATTCACGAAACCCGCGAATGGATTTTACGTAATTCTCCTGTGCCTATTGGTACAGTGCCGATTTATCAGGCGCTAGAAAAAGTAAATGGCATTGCTGAAGACTTGAATTGGGAAGTGTTTCGCGACACCTTGATTGAACAGGCAGAGCAGGGGGTAGACTACTTTACCATTCATGCAGGTGTGTTATTAAGATACGTTCCTATGACGGCAAAACGTCTTACTGGCATTGTTTCTCGTGGTGGCTCTATTATGGCGAAATGGTGTCTTGCGCACCACCAAGAGAGCTTCTTGTATCAGCGTTTTCGTGACATCTGTGAAATTTGTGCGGCCTATGATGTGGCCTTATCCCTTGGTGATGGGTTACGCCCTGGCTCCATCATGGACGCCAACGATGAAGCGCAAATGTCTGAGTTGAGAACCTTGGGTGAGCTGACCAAAATCGCCTGGGAATATGATGTACAAGTCATGATCGAAGGCCCTGGCCATGTGCCAATGCAGCTCATTAAGGAGAACATGACGGAACAGCTAGAGCATTGTCATGAAGCACCGTTTTATACCCTTGGCCCGTTAACACAGGACATCGCACCGGGTTATGACCACATTACTTCTGGAATTGGTGCGGCGCAGATTGGTTGGTATGGTTGTGCCATGTTGTGCTATGTCACACCCAAAGAACATTTAGGCTTGCCAAACAAGGAAGACGTTAAGCAAGGTTTGATTACTTATAAGATTGCCGCTCATGCTGCGGATCTGGCCAAAGGTCATCCTGGTGCACAAGTAAGAGACAATGCGTTGTCGAAAGCGCGTTTTGAGTTCCGTTGGGAAGATCAATTTAATCTGGCGCTGGACCCAGAAACCGCTCGTGCTTATCACGATGAAACCTTGCCGCAAGCCTCGGGTAAAGTTGCGCATTTTTGTTCTATGTGTGGGCCTAAGTTCTGTTCAATGAAAATCACTCAAGAAGTACGTGATTACGCTGCCGGCTTAGAAAAGCATGAAGATAAACAAGTCATTAATGTCGCGGCGCTGCAAGATAATGAGGCACTGCTTGGTATGGAGCAAATGTCTGAGCAGTTCCGCGAATTAGGCAGTGATGTTTATTTAACAACGGATAAATTGGATGAAGCGCAAGCCAAGGCGGAAACAAAATGAGTCAAGCAAGCCAAACAAGACCGCCGATAGTCTGGTGTGTTGGCGGCTCTGATTCCTCTGCTCATGCGGGTTTGCAAGCGGATTTACGTACCGGACAGGATTTGTCTTGTCACGTGCAAACCATAGTGACCTGTACTACGGCGCAAAATTCCAAACGAGTAGATCTGGTGGAACCCGTGAGCTTGTCCATGTTCGATGGACAGTGGCAAACCCTCTTGGACGATGTGTTGCCTGATGCCATTAAAGTGAGTTTGTTGCCGACACCAGAGTTGGTGAAAGCCTGTAGTGAATGGTTGTCGCGCATGAAAAGACAGCAACCAAACATCAAGGTGGTGTTTGACCCTGTTATGGCGGCCAGTAGTGAAGCGGGAAATCGCTTACAGCAAGACAATGCTGCAGAGAATTTACTGACTATCATGCTACCTCATGTGGACATCATCACGCCCAATTTGATGGAGTTTGAGGCCTTGACTGGCTTGTTGGGCCAGTCAAACCCTCATACTTTGGCACAATCTATGATCGAACTATTTGGTGTAAATCAGTTGAGCTGGTTACTCAAGGGAGGTCATTCTGATGATGCATCCGCTACGGATTGGTGGTTTAAGGGAGAAGAGATTCACGGTTTTAGCTCGCCTCGCTTAAGGGTACATAATACGCGTGGCACAGGTTGTACCTTGTCCACGGCGTTGGCTAGCTTTCTTGCTCATGGTTATGCCCTAGAAGACGCAATCACCTTGGCAAAAGCCTATATTACAGGTGCACTTAAATCGGGTGTGCAAATTGGTCAAGGTGCCGGGCCCTTAGGGCGCCCGGGTTGGCCATCCAAACTGGATGATTTTCCTGAGATCCTTTCTACCTCAAAAATGCCTTTGCCAATGGAAAGCTTTGCGTCTGCACAGCAGGGGTTCTATGGGTTATATCCTGTGGTGGATTCGGTGTCATGGTTGGCTTTAGTGCTCAAACAAGGTGTTAAGGTTGCTCAGCTTAGAATTAAAGAGTCAAACTCATCCGATTTAGATGACCAGATTAGAGAGGCCATCCAGTTAGGTCAAGAATACCAAGCACAAATTTATATCAATGATTATTGGCAAAAGGCCATTGAGTTTGGTGCCTATGGTGTTCATCTTGGCCAAGAGGACTTAATGACAGCGGATTTACAGGCCATACAAGCCGCAGGACTGCGCCTTGGCATAAGTACTCATGGTTATTTTGAAATTGCGCGTGCGAAAAACTTTCAGCCAAGCTATATAGCACTCGGTCATATTTTCCCAACACAAACCAAAGACATGCCGTCACAGCCTCAAGGTGTGATGCGCTTACAGGTTTATGCAAACTTGCTAAAAGAGGCTTTTCCCTGCGTGGCCATTGGAGGCATTAATCAACAAGGTTTTGCCTCTGTTGCGCAGACAGGAGTGAACTGTGTCGCCGTGGTTTCTGCTATTACTCAAGCGGAGCATCCGGTTGAAGCGACCAATAAGTTAATGCAACTTTTTGAAGAAGCGCAACAGGAGGCGTAATGAATATTTTTATTAACGATAGTGCCTATGAATTTCATGGTGTCAATGTGCAGGATTTAATAGAAGATTTGCAAAAAGAAGGGCAAGGAATAGCAGTAGCGATTGATCAAACTGTCATTGCTCGCAGTGCGTGGCAATCGACTTTGCTCATGCCAGAAAGCAGAGTCTTTATTTTTGAATCCATTGCAGGAGGCTAAGATGCAAGCTTTAACGATTGCTGATCATACTTTTTCTTCGCGTTTGTTCACCGGCACAGGAAAATACGCCAACGCAGAGAATATGACGTGTTCCTTAACCGCCAGTGGAACGGAATTGGTTACCTTGTCGCTCCGCAGAATGGATTTGAAACGACATTCGGATGACATACTAAAGCCTTTGCAAGGGATGGGAATTAAGTTATTGCCTAATACGTCAGGAGCGAGGAACGCGGACGAAGCGGTTTTCGCTGCTGAGTTGGCAAGAGAGGCGTTACAGACTCATTGGATAAAGCTGGAAATTCATCCTGATCCCCGATACCTCATGCCAGATGGGCATGAAACTTTATTGGCAGCGAAGCGCTTGGTGCAAAAAGGCTTTGTGGTGATGCCTTATGTGCATGCCGATCCTGTTCTATGTAAACGACTCGAAGAAGTGGGTTGTCAGTGTGTCATGCCATTGGGTTCCCCCATTGGCTCGAACATGGGGTTGGCCAGCCGTCCCTTTCTTGAAATCATCATAGAGCAAGCTAATGTGCCTGTGATTGTGGATGCGGGCATAGGGGCTCCCTCGGATGCGGCGTTGGCCATGGAAATTGGGGCTGATGCCGTATTGGTCAATACGGCCATGGCGGTTGCCACGCAACCTGAACAGATGGCAAAAGCCTTTCAAATGGCAGTGATGTCAGGTCGCATGGCGTTTGAAGCCGGGTTAGGAGAGAAGGGCATGGTCGCGGTCGCCACCAGTCCATTGACTGAGTTTGTCGGTGCTTTGTCATGAGTAAAATACGTTTGATTGAGCAGAGTCCAGCCATTCAAGGACACTTTAGTGCTGTGTTGGAAAGCATGGATTGGCAGCAAGTGAGTCAACTGCATCAGCAGAAAACGGCCGCCGATGTGGAGTTAGCGTTAACTAAGCAAAAGCTCAATGTGGACGATTTTGCTGCGCTGATTTCAGCTGCTGCCGAACCTTATTTGATGACCATGTTGACCAAGAGTGAGCGAATAACTCAGCAAAGGTTTGGCAATACTTTAAGTTTGTTTGCGCCTTTATATTTGTCCAATACTTGTGCCAATGAATGTACTTACTGCGGTTTTTCCATGTCCAACGCGATACGTCGTTTAACCCTTAATGAGCAGCAATTAGACGCAGAAATCGCTGCCATTAAAGGCAAAGGCTTTGATCATATTTTGCTGGTCACAGGGGAAACGAATAAGGTCTCGATGCCGTATTTTGAGCGCATGTTACCGCGTATTAAACCGCATTTTAGTCAGCTTTCTATGGAAGTTCAGCCCCTTCAAACACAAGAGTATCAAGCGCTCCGTAAACTAGGGTTGGATGCTGTATTGGTGTACCAAGAAACCTATCGTCGTTCGACCTATTTACAGCATCATTTGCGCGGCAATAAAGCCAACTTCAATTACCGATTGGACGCCCCTGATAGGCTTGGACAAGTGCATATTCATAAGATTGGCTTGGGAGTCTTGTTGGGTTTGGAAGATTGGCGAACCGATTCATTGATGATGGCGTATCACTTGCGGCATTTGCAAAAGCATTATTGGCGTAGTCGTTTTAGTGTCGCCTTTCCACGCATTCGACCTTGTGAAGGGGGCATCGAGCCCAAGTCTGTGATCAGTGATCGACAGTTGATTCAGTTAATTGCGGCGTGGCGTTTATTCGATGGGGATTTGGAGATGAGTTTGTCCACTCGCGAATCACCAGAGTTTCGCCATCATGCCATACGCATGGGTTTTACCACCATGAGTGCGGAATCGAAAACTCAACCGGGGGGGTACGCTGAGGAATCACAGTCAGCACTTGAACAATTTGAAATCAGCGATGACAGATCCGTTCAAGAAATTGCCGCTATGATTGAACAGCAAGGTCGGCAGGTAATCTGGAAAGACTGGGATCCGGCGTTAAGTACAATATAAGGTGTTGTAATCGTTTAAAAATAAATGACCTGCTGCTATCAGCAGGCCATTTAATAGATTAGCGCGTTACCTTAGCAAACAAGTCGAAGTAGGTTGGAAAGGTTTTAGAGGTACAGCCAGGATCATTGATGGTGACGGGAGTATCTGAAAAGGCTACCAATGAAAAACACATGGCAATGCGGTGGTCATTGTAGGTATCAATTGCTGCATGCTTAAGTTGTTTAACGGGCGTGACGGTGATGAAATCTTCTCCTTCAACGACTTCCGCTCCTAACTTCTTCAACTCGGTTGCCATGGCGGATAAACGATCGGTTTCCTTCACTCGCCAGTTATAGATATTGCGTATGCTGGTGGTGCCTTCTGCAAAAAGAGCTGTGGTCGCAATGGTCATGGCTGCATCAGGAATGTGGTTCATGTCCAAATCCACGCCTTTTAGTGTGTCGTGCTCTGCTTCAATCCAAGTTGGGCCATAGGTAATCTTAGCCCCCATTTTTTCCAGTACTTCGGCAAATTTAACATCACCTTGTATGCTGTCTGTACCAACGCCATGCACCTTGATTTTGCCACCTGCAATGGCGGCGGCGGCAAGAAAGTAAGAAGCCGAAGAAGCGTCACCTTCCACCATGATTACGCCAGGGCTTTGGTAAGTTTGCTGGCCTTTCACGATAAAGGCTTGATAATTTTGGTTTTCCACTTCAACACCAAATTGCTTCATAGCGTGTAGGGTGATGTCTATGTAGGGTTTAGATACCAATTCACCATCCACCTTGATGGTCAAATCCTGTTTTGCCAAAGGGGCGCTCATCAAAATGGCCGTCAGGAATTGGCTGGAAATATTGCCTTTGATGGATACTTCGCCACCTTGTAAGCCATTTGCCTTGATGAGCAAAGGGGGGTAATTCACCTCTCCTTGGTATTGAATATCAACACCAAGAGATTGCAGAGCATCCACTAGATCACCGATAGGGCGTTCGTGCATACGAGGCTCACCGTGCAATAAAAATTCCCCTTCACCTAAACACAAGGCCGCTGTTAATGGGCGCATTGCGGTGCCTGCATTACCTAAGAAAAGATCTGCTTTATCCGCTTTGATAGGGCCTGCTAAACCTTCAAGAATGCAGGTAGTTCCTTGATCTTCTAAACGATAATGAACCCCTAACTTGGTTAGACTGTTTAACATGTGCCTAATGTCGTCACTGTCCAGCAGGTTGGTGATTTTGGTCGTACCTTTGGCAAGGGTGGCCAGCAATAAAATGCGATTTGAAAGACTCTTTGAGCCAGGTATTTGGATTTCGCCATTGGCCTGAGTGAAAGGGCCAAGAGTTAAAGAATTCATGAATTAGTCCATCACAGTGGTTTAGGTTATTTGTTATTGAGCGCCTTAAAGGCTGTATAGATTGAAAGGTAAAGTTAGCTCAAATGCTTATCCCGTCTGTAAGTGGTCGCGTTTCTCAGTGTAAAGAGATCCGTCTTGAATGCGAGCTAGTATACCTAGGATGTTGAATGATGTCATTTGCAGAAAAAACCTATTGAGAGATATGTGTAAAGATATTGTTGATAATAATGATGTTAATCATTATCATTTATATTAAGGGTTGCAGGGAAAGCAAGTTGTACATCATCTTTCAACTTTCTTAGGTTTTAAAAAATGAAGATAAATAAAACAAAGTTAGCCATTCTGATATCTGGTTGTGTCATTACAGCAAATACCCTATTGGCGGATGAAGCAACAGATGTTGATCTGGATTCCTTGATTATTTCTGCTAAAGCGCCTGTTGATCAAAATGATTATTCTGGTTCAGTGAGTGTAATTACGGCTGAAGATATACAAGCCAGTGGCGCTACTGATTTGGCGGATGTAGTAAATTTGTCTCCTAGTGTTCAACTCATTTCCACCTATGTGAATCCGTCGCCAGCGGCTCAAATAAGAGGCTTTGGTACGGATCAAGTATTGATTTTAATAAATGGCAAACGCATTCCAAATATAGACCGTTCCGTACCGAGAGAACCATCTTATCGTTATGGATTAGTGCCTTTAGCGAATATTGAAAAAATTGAAATTATCCGTGGACCAGCCTCCAGTTTGTATGGGGCGGATGCTTTGGCAGGGGTGATTAACATCATTACCAAAAAGTCATCCCTTGAATGGTCTGGTTCGATTTCTCTTTACGGGGAAGTGATGGACGATGCCAATGGTGGTGACGGTCAAGGAGTGAGTGTGTCTGCTTCTGGCGCAGTAACGGAAAATATAGATTTATTGATTTCTGGCCAAACCAGCGACAGAGATGAAATTCGTGATAATGACAATTTAGCCAGTCTACAATCGTCTAAAGACCTTAAAAATTATCAAGCTGTAATGGGGGTTGATTTAAATAATGGCGATCGTTTTGAACTCAGTGCTCTACATTCTGATGATAAGAGTAAAGAATACGATTCATCAGGAGAAGAAGACGACAATACTGACGTGGAAACCAAAGTATTTACTGTTGAATATTTTACCGAAATAGCCAATTTTGAAAGTACATTCTCTTATTCAACTGGTGAGTCGAATGTGCTTGAAGCCACTCGGGATTGGACGGTTAAAGAAGATAATTTTGCTATGGATACCCAAGGTTACTTAAATGAAAAAAATTATCTGAGTCTTGGCTTAAATTATCGAGAAGAAGAAGCTATTCGCGACGATACCTCGAGTTTCCAAGATAAGGTCGATTCAACTACTTTTGTTGCTCAAAATATTTTTAAGATGACGGACGAGACGAGTATTACAGTGAGTGCGGCTTTTGATGATCACAGTAAATATGGCACTGAGGTGAGTCCAAAGGTGAGTGTTTTTAGACAGCTGACGCCGATTGTGGGTATTAAAGCAGGTTATGGTAAAAGTTATCTTGCACCTTCTCTCAGTCAGGGGTCTTCTAATTATGTGGTAAATGCAGGGCCAACTCGCTATTTAGGAAACGATGATCTGAAGCCAGAAACGGCAAAAACCCTTGAACTAGGCCTAACATTTCAGCAGAAGCATTCGCAAGCTGCCATTACTCTGTTTCGCTCTGATGTAGAGGATCTAATAGAAACAGAAATAATATCATCAACTGGTATCGAAATTAGACAATATGAGAATGTGGAATCCGCTATCTTACAAGGTGTGGAGTTCACCTGGTCGATATTTAATGATGCAGAGTCTCAGAAACTTAGCTTGAGTTACACCTATCTGGATACAGAAGATGAGTCCACTGGTTTGGAACTGGAGGATCGCGCGGATCGTCTGATAAAAGTCAATTACCTTCATAAAGATGTCTATTCAGGTTTCGATCTTGATACACAAGCGCGTTACGTCGGTGACCAGTTTACTAACGAGGATAATACTGAAGTGCTTGATGGCTATTTTGTGGCGGATTTAGGAATCAGTAAGCAGATATTGGATAACACTAGATTGCGATTTGGTATTAATAATTTAACCGATAAGGTTGTGACAACCCAACCGACAAGAGAATCAGAACGTTATATTGAAAGCGGGCGCTCTTACAAACTTTCACTTACTTCCACTTTTTAATTAGAAAAATTTGGAGTCATTATGTCCATTGAGACACTATTTGACAGAGCCGTTGATAATACTTCAATGCAGGATAGGTATGCCGCCCTGAAGCAAGAGCAGCCAAGTATGCGTCAGCGTGATGTCGCTGAACAATTGCTTATCTCGGAAGCGGAAATGCTTCATCAACAATTGGGTGTACAAAGTCTTTATTTAAACAGTGATTTTGCCAATTTGCTTAGAGATCTACCAAGTTTAGGCTATGTCATGATTTTGCTGCGTAATGAGTATGCGGTGCATGAGCGAAAAGGTGTTTATGATAATGTCAAAATTGGCGGACCTATGGGGATGGGGTTAATCATCTCTGCGGATAAACGCATTGATTTGCGTTTGTTTCTGAAGCAATGGAAGCATGGTTTTGCCGTTCGAGAAACACTGAGTCATGGAAGTCGTTTTAGTCTTCAGTTTTTTGATGAAAATGGCGTGGCAATTCAAAAGCTCTTTTTGCAAGACAAGAGTGATATGCAAGCCTATGCTAGATTGGTGACAAAATATCGTCATCCTGATCAGCAAGCTCACTTGGATATCGTAAAAAGGTCTGAGGAAGAAGCTGCCACTAAGGCAGTCGAAGTGGATCAACAAGCTTTGTATCATGACTGGTCTGCTATGACAGATGTGCACCAGTTTGTTGGCCTGTTAAAGAAACATACCGTCACTCGAGAACAAGCATTTGATTTGGTCGGTGAAGAGTTCGCTCAGCCCTTTGATATTGCTAAGTTAAAGGATGTGCTGATGACTTTAGCGGAGCAACAGGTGCCCATTATGTGCTTTGTGGGTAATAAGGGTGGCATTCAAATACACTCTGGAGTGATTCATTCAATTGTTGAAAAAGGCGACTGGCTGAATATCCTCGACCCGGAATTTAACTTGCATTTACTGATGAGCGGCATAAGCCGTGGTTGGTTAATCAGAAAACCGACCTCTGATGGCATCATCACTTCGTTAGAATTGTATGATGAAACAGGAGGTCAGGTGGCGCAATTCTTTGGTAAGAGAGTGGAAAAAAGTCCAGAAAATCTAGATTGGCGTGCCGTTGCGGAAGCTACCCTAGTGGCTTGATCAAGGCTATCAAAAGAAAAAAATACAAAAAGAGCGCTTTACGCGCTCTTTTTTATTCGCACTCTCTTTTTATTGTGATATTGGTTTGGAGGAGAGCAGAGCTATTGAATGGCGTCCAGTAGTACTGTGGGTTGGGTATTTGATGATGAGTGAAAGTAATCGCCTTTGATCCCATACACCTTCTCAAGGTTTTGTCTTTGTAGTACGTTTTTCGCATTGCCTTGTGCTATCACCTTACCATGATTGAGTAAGATTAATTGGTCTGCAAAATTGGCGGCAAGTGATAGATCGTGAATGACAGCCAAAACGCCAATGTTTCTCTGGGTAAGGGTTTTTGCAATAGATAGGACATGGTGCTGATGAAAAATATCTAGGCTAGATGTGGGTTCATCTAAGAGTAGATAGCGCGGGGTATCTTGCTGATAAGGAAACCAAAGTTGCGCCAGTACACGAGCCAATTGTGTACGTTGTTTTTCTCCTCCAGACAGGGTTAAAAAATTTTGTTCACTCAAATGCGCTATCGACATGTAATTCATAACGTCTTTGATTATTTTTGCTTTGTCTTGTCGAGAGATAAGATGTTCGAACGCATAACATCCCATGGCAACTATCTCATACACAGAAAAACTAAAGCCCATGTCATATGACTGAGTCATGACCGCTCTGATTTGAGCAAGTTGCACTGCTGAATAGTGATTGATGCTTTTACCATTTAAATAAACCTGATCTGTTACCTTCTCAAAATCACCACAACAGGCTTTTAATAATGTGGATTTTCCCGCGCCATTCGGTCCAATTAAAATGGTCAATTGATTAGACTTAGCTGTTAATTGAACATTACTTAGGCAAGGTTTGCCGTTAAATGAAATTGATAAGTCATGTGTACTAATTGACATGATGGATACCCTAAAATGAGTTAATGCAAGCGTTGAGTTTGTTTGTACAGCACATAAAGAAAAAATGGGCCGCCTAAAGCGCTGGTGACTAAGCCAATAGGGACTTCCGCTGGACTAATGGCAAGCCTTGCAATGATATCTGTGAGGGTTAAAAAACTGCCTCCTAATAACATGCTAGTCGGCAGTAAATACTTGTGATCTGGGCCAATTAAAATGCGCACAAGATGAGGAATGACAAAGCCAACAAAGCCGATCATACCGCTAATAGAAACGGCTGCACCAATTGCTATGGCGGTAAAAAAAAACACGTGTTTCTTGAGCTGAGCAACCTGAACCCCAAGGTGCTGAGCTTGAGCTTCGCCTAAAAGGTAAAGGTTGAGAGGTTTCGCGAGGCGGCTTAGACCTATTAAGCTAATAGCAATCAAGAGTATGACAGGTAAAGTAAGGGACCAGTTATTCCCTCCAAGATTGCCCATGGTCCAAAAGGTTAATTCCCGTAATTCTTCGTCCGTACTGATAAGGGTCAGGATGCCGATAAAAGAACCGACAATCGCATTCACGGCAATGCCAGCCAATAATAGGGTGATGATGGTAAATTGGCCCTGTCTGTTACTGAGTTTATAGATAATGCCACACACTCCAAGGCAACCTAACATAGCGCCTATTGGCAGAGCATAAGAGCCAAAATAGGACATTGCATGTGGAAAGAGGCTATTTCCTAAGACAATAATGACCACAGCACCGAAGGCCCCACCTCCTGCCACTCCTATTAAGCCCGGATCGGCTAAAGGATTGCGAAACAAAGCTTGCATGGCGGCACCGCACATGCCTAGTGCTGCTCCAACGGCCATCGCCAGCAAGGTACGAGGTAAGCGAATTTCTAATAAAACATGGGTGCTCAATGTGTAATCTTGTGAGACTTTGTGCATTAAGTCTTGAAATATTTGGCTAAAAGACAAGGGCATAGCACCGATTGTGATGGACAAAATGGCGCTCATTAAAAGTAAGCCAAGGGTAAATGGCTTGGCCATAAATTGCTTTTTACTGCGTTCAGCGCTCAGCGTTAACATGTCCATCATGAGCCATGCCCAGTATTGCTCTGCTGGTTGTCATAACGAAACTGATAACCTGGTGGCAGGGGAAACGAATCATGTATCATGGTGCCCAGCTCAACAATGGCTTGTGGCGTCCTTGGTCCAAAGCCCAATAAATAGCCGCCATCAATACTGTATACGGCGTTATTTTTAACTGCATTGGTGTATTTGAAGTGGGCCAGTTTCGCCACTGCATCTAGGGGGGCGTCTGGGCGATTCATGACCACAATCACATCTGGATTGAGATCAAGGGCTGCTTCGGGAGAAAGTTTTACCCAACCTTTTTCATTTTTCAGGGCGTTGTCACCGCCAGCGGCCGTTATCGTTGTGTGAGCGGAAGTATGATTACCCGCTGCAATAGGGGAGCCATTTTGTAGAGTGAGCAGAAAGAGTACTTTAGGCTTTACGTCGGAGATTTCTTGTTGCTTGTTATTAGCGTATTCGAGGGCATCAATGTCGAGCTGAATTTCCTGAATTAACTGCTCAGCTTTGTCTTGGGCTTGCACCAGTTTACCCACTTCACGAATTTTCTTTTTGATGGCGGGAATGGAGCCGTCTTCTTCTATGATAACGGTTTTAAGACCTACTGCCCTTACTTGTTCTAATGCTTTGCTTGGACCAGTATCATTTTCGCCAATTAATAAGTCTGGGTTTAAGGACAACAAACCTTCAACGGAAATGTTTCTAACATAACCTAATAATGGATGTTTTTTGTCTGCAGCTTGGTATGTGCTGGTGGAGTCAACAGCGATGATTTTATCTTGTTCTCCTAACCTATATAGGATTTCTGTTATGGAACCTCCAGCAACGGCAATACGTTCAGCAGCATATAGGGGAGAGGTTATCATCAGAGTGAGTAATAGACGGAATAGGTAAGCGGATAAAGGCTTCATAAAGTTTCCCCAAATATTTTAAATTTTCTGTAAATGATAATTACTTGCAATTGAAAGTCAATTCTATATTTCCTATCAGCTCTATTTGAGTTGAGTTTCCCTGTGTCTTACTTAGAATGAGCCGATTCAAAAAAAGGATAAAATTAATGAGACATCAATATCATCCATTAGGTTTTGAAGGATCTCGTATCGCTCAAGGTTTTTGGCGTTTACAAGATTGGGGTTGGTCTGACCAAGAGACATTGGCGTTTATTGAGCAATGTTTGCATCTCGGTGTGACCACTTTTGATCATGCGGATATTTACGGTGATTATCGGTGCGAGGAGTTATTTGGCAAAGCGTTAATGCGCAAGCCAATACTTCGTGACAAAATAGAGATTGTTACTAAATGCAGTATTTTATTGCCCTCAGAGCAGCGTCCTGAGATAAAAGTGCACCGTTATGATTATCGTAGTGAGCATATTTTGTCCAGTGTGGATAGATCATTAGACAATCTGCAATGTGAATACATTGATACATTGTTGCTGCATCGTCCTAGCCCTTTGATGGATGCTGATGAAGTGGCACAAGCTTTTGATCACTTGTTTACCTTGGGTAAGGTGAAACATTTTGGTGTGTCGAATTTCACGCCTCAGCAATTTGACTTGTTGCAATCGCGAATGGATGCTCCTTTGATTGTTAATCAGCTTGAACTATCGCCTCTTGCATTGCAGCATTTTGAGGATGGTAGTTTGGATCATGCGCAGCAGCATGCGGTTACGCCAATGGCTTGGTCACCTTTTTCTGGTGGTGATTTATTTGGCGCTCAAACTGAGCAAGCATTGCGAGTACGTAACCTGCTCAATGAAATGGCGGAAGATTTGGCAGCTTCAGTTGATCAGCTTGTGGTGGCTTGGTTGTTACGACATCCTGCTGGCATTTGTCCTGTTATGGGCTCAGGTAAAATAGAGAGATTACAAAGTGCGGTTGAAGCACTTCAAATTGATTTGAGTGATGATGACTGGTTTCGTATCTGGATTGCTTCTCAGGGGCAGCCTGTCCCATAACCCTATTATTTGTTGTAACCTCTTATTTAAAGCCGCTCAGAGCGGCTTTTTTCGTACTCTGTGTTTTCCTTTGTATGGCTTGGTTGAAAAAGCGTAGCGTTTCGTAATCACCTAGAGGAATGACGATTTACTTTACATATACTCTGAAGAACTAAGCCATACTCGGAGTATTGCATGAAGCACATTATTTTTTCCCTTTTGCCATTCTTTCTGGCGTTGTCTGTCTCTACCAGTATTCAAGCTGAGACCCTTGCACAACCTAAAGGCAAAGTTATTTTGACGGTGTCTGGTAAAATTACCCATACCAATCTAGGTGATACCGCCCAATTTGATCGAGAGATGTTAATAAACCTTGGTTTTTTTGATCTGGATACCGTAACGCCTTGGACGGAAGGTTCAAATCTGTATCAGGGGCCTATGCTCAGTGCTGTGTTAAAAGCCGTTGGAGCGCAGGGTAAAACACTAAAAGTATCTGCGCTGAACGATTACAGTGCCAGAATGCCTGCTGAGGATGCCATTAAATACGATGTTCTATTGGCTATGGATCTGAATGGCAAGCCAATGTCTGTCCGAGATAAAGGTCCCTTGTTCATCCTATATCCTTTTAGTGATATGCCCGAGTTAAACAACGAAGTCATTCATAACCGTTCTGTATGGCAAATTAAGTCTATTGTTGTTGAATAGGTGATGTATGAGCTTGTTGTCTTCAATTAATCCTCTAAAAATGTTCACTAAGAAACCATCGCCCATTCTAATCTTCGTCAGTGCCGCGGTGATTTTTATGGCTGCGGCTATGGGCATTTTTTATGAGCTGGTAGAACGACAAAAAGTCATTATGTCCGCAGTGGAAGAAGACGCATTATGGGCCTCTTATCAGCTTGATAGAGAAGCGCTTAGGCTAAGAAATTCTTTAACGCTTTATAAGGATGTGTCTAATGAGTCACGTTTAGAAGAGGCAAGAAACCGCTTTAATATTTTATATAGTCGACTGAACGTCATTAAGTTTGGTCAACTACGAGAAATGTTTTTAAGACAGCCCAATTCGGCAGAAGTTATCGAGATTGTGACTAAAAAATTAGACAAGATGGATGCCTTGTTATTTGCCGACACGAATCCAGTAGATATTGATACTTTGTTAACGGACAGCAATCAAATTTTGTCTACCACGGAAACTATTGTGTTGGATACCTTGGCCATTCGGTCTGCTGAAAAGGTCGAACGACGAGCTGTGTCTTATGATTTGTTTATCAAATTAGCTGGCTTGATTGCCTTGTTAACCATCACTGTGATGGTCATTATTTACTTACTGTTCAGGCAGTTACATCTTGCAAGAGAGTCGTATCGGAAATCCGTGAAGTTAACCCATGAGTTAGAAACGGCGGTTCAGGTTGCGGAAGACGCCTTAAAAGTGAAGTCCGATTTTATGGCCACCATGAGTCATGAAATTCGAACTCCGATGAATGCTATTATAGGCTTTAGCTATTTATTGTTAGAGGAAAATTTAGAAGAAAAAGTCAAAGAAAAGGTGGCAAACATAAAAACTTCAGCCGACGGACTGCTTCATATTATTAATAGCATTTTGGAATTTTCGAAATTGGAGTCTGATCATGTTGAATTGGAAGAGACAAAATTTAGTTTGGATCAGGTTTTGCAGTATGCCTATCAGGTGAATGTGGAATCTGCTCGTGAACATAACATACATTTTAGTGTGAATCGTGATTTCTCAATTCAAGATCAACTGTTGGGAGATCAAACCAGACTGCAGCAAATCTTCGTTAACCTTATCGGCAATGCTATTAAGTTTACTCATGAGGGAAGAGTAGACGTTAGGGTTGATTTGCAAGATAGCAAGACTTTAAGCATTGAAATACAAGATACTGGCGTTGGAATTGCCAATGGCGTGGATGTCTTTGAAGTATTTAAACAAGCGGATAGCAGTACCACTCGAATGTATGGTGGAACAGGGTTGGGACTCAGTATTACACGTCAGTTAGTGGAATTGTTGGGTGGTGAAATAGGTTATCAAAGCCAAGTTGGTAAAGGCACTCGATTTTGGGTGAATCTACCTTATCGCCCCGTGAATAAAGCTTCAACGAGGAACAAATTGTGGTTAATTGCAGAAGATAAATACTTAGTAAACTTTTTACATGAGGCTAGGTTTAAAGGAGCAAGCCTCTTATCTACGGAAGAGTGTGAGTATTTATTAGCTGACAATGATTGGAATTCGGAAAAAAATCATGTGCTGGTCAGCTACACTTATTATAGTCAGTTGCAAAGTCAGTCTCCGTTTTTATATCGGGCTCTACAGGACAAAGCCGCGATCTATTGTAAGAAAGACCTGCCTAAAGAGGGAGCAGCCTATTCCATTTTGGTCACGCCGAAAGAAGTGAGTGAGTTACGAAGTAAGAATAAGGCTATGTTGTTTGGCAAAGCGCAACATACACTGCAAGACTCTTTGAATGGGTTGCAACGCTTTGCAGTAACTAATAAGCGTATTTTGTTGGCGGAAGACAACCTTGTGAACGCCAATATAGTCAAAGCCATATATGAAAAAATTGGTATCCAAGTAGATTGGGTGGACGATGGTAAAAAGGCCTTAGATAAGGTGTTAGCTGAACATTATGACCTAGTATTGATGGACATTAGAATGCCCGTTATGGATGGCTATGAAGCAACGCAAGCCATAAGGCAAGCTCTTGCTGATAATGCACCGAAGATACTGTGTCTGACGGCCGATGTGGTGAAAGTGGATGAGGAACAAGGAAAGCAACAACTTTTCGACGATGTCATGTATAAACCACTAGATCATCAGCTGCTAATAAAAAAGACCATGGCAATTTTGGCAACGGCGACACAAGCTGATTCAGCGTCGTCGAGTGCTGAATTGGATCAACAGCAGGTTTGTTTGGCAATGGATGAGATTGAACAACTGCTTGCGGCGGGTGATGTGCTATCGGAGTCGAAAGTAAAACAACTGATTCGTCAGTTGTATCGTAAAGAACAAGTAGAGGCTTTGGAAAAAGTACTGAAATACATAAGTGAATACGATTTCCGAGATGCGATGAAAGGGCTGAAAGAATTTAGAAGAGTCTATTTCTCATGAGTTTGTACGGACGAGAGCCAATAGATATGACGATGGATAATACAGCACAAAACACCAGTATGAAAAGAGTACTCATTGTTGATGATGTACCAAGAAATATCGATTTGCTCAGAGAAATTTTGTCTGAGCACTATCAAGTACAGGTGGCCAAAAGTGGTCGTGCTGCTTTGGATATCATTGCTCATAAGACGCCGGACATTATTTTATTAGATGTGATGATGCCTGAAATGAATGGCTTTGAGGTGTGTGAAATTATCAAATCTAATCCTGAAACGGCAGATATTCCGGTGATCTTTTTAACTGCAGTAACAGATGTGGAGAACGAGATTAAAGGGTTTGAAGTGGGTTGCGTGGATTTTATTACCAAACCCATCACACCTATTACCACTTTATCACGGGTGGAAACACATCTGAGATTGGCTGAAAACGACCAACGTAACAAATCGCTTATTGCTTCAAGGACTCAAGAGTTAGATGATGCTTTGGAATCCGCTGTTTCTATGCTAGGTGAAATGGGGCATCTCAACGATACCGATACAGGTATTCATATGTGGCGGATGGCGGACTACAGCGCGGCTTTAGCAAAGGCGGCGGGTTGGGATGAGGAGCGAGTTGAATTATTACGTCTAGCTGCACCCATGCACGATACGGGAAAGGTTGCCATTCCACACTCGATTTTGAAATCTCCTAATAAGTTGAGTGAAGACGAATGGAAGATTATGAAATCCCATACCCAAATAGGCCATAAAATTCTCAGTAAAAGTGAAGCACCTTTGTTTCAGTTAGCTGCCGAAGCGGCACTGGGACACCATGAAAAGTGGGATGGCAGTGGTTATCCTTATGGTTTAATGGGTGAAAAGATTCCCGAGTCAGCACGCATCGTTGCCATGGCGGATGTGTTTGATGCGTTAACTATGGAGCGTTCTTACAAGAAAAGCTGGAGTATTGAAGAAGCACTAGAACATATTGAGTCTTCCGCAGGTGGCCATTTTGACCCAAGATTGGTTACTTTGTTTTTATCCATTAAAGATGAATTAAAAAATATTCAAGAGAAGTGGCGAAAAAAAGAGCAGGAATTGGTTCAAAAATAAAGTCTGAAATACAGAAAGCGGGAATGATTTGAATCATTGCCGCTTTCTATTATTGTGATGCTTTAGCTCAAGCTGCACCACAGCATTTTTTGAACTTTTTTCCAGAACCGCAAGAACAGGGATCATTGCGGCCAATTTTCATTTCTGCATTATTGACTAAAGGTGTGTTCTTAGCGACATCATGTTCACCTGAAATATAAAACCATTGATTTTTTACTTTCTTGAATAAGGAGCGCTCGCTCAAGCGGCCAATGTGTTTGCCTTCTTTAAAATGTGCAGAAAAAGCCACCATGCCTGTTTTGTCTTTTTCTAGGCCGTCTTCAGTGGCTGTGATTTCTAGCTTGATCCAGTGGGTATTCTGATTGCTATCACGAATCACCTTGGCGGATTGTTTAGGGTCTTCTTTTAGTTTCTGTGTGTTGGCAATATAGTCAAAATCACCAATAGCAAACGCGCTATAGCGAGAGCGCATTAATATCTCTGCTGTGGGTGCTGTGCCAGGGTTGTTATGGTACATACCACAACATATTTCGTAAGGATTGCCCGTTCCACAAGGACAATTCACAGGGATTGGCATAGATCGACTCCTCTCATCGCCAAAAACTTTCGAAGATGCGTATAATACGGTTTTTCTTTAATGGCTAACAGGAATTATTTGTGACCGCATCGGGCCCAACGTCATTTTTTTGGTTTGATTTTGAAACAACAGGAACGGACCCAGCTAGAGATCGTCCTATGCAATTCGCCGGCATTCGTACTGATCTTAATTTTAATCCTATTGGTGAGCCTGTCATGTTGTATTGCCGCTTGGCAGAAGATGTCTTGCCTCATCCAGAAGCTTGTTTGTTGACGGGCATCAGTCCACAAGATGCGAATCGCGAGGGATTGTGTGAAGCGGAATTCATGCAAGCCGTCGAAGCGGAATTAGCCTTACCGGGAACCTGTGCTCTGGGTTATAACAGCATACGTTTTGACGATGAAGTAGTGCGCTATGGTTTTTACCGTAATTTTATTGATCCTTATGCTCGGGAATGGCAAAACAATTGTTCTCGATGGGATATAATTGATTTAGTGCGCATGACTTACGCGATGCGACCGGATGGTATTGTTTGGCCGAAAAAAGAAGACGGTCAAGTATCGATGAAATTGGAAGATTTGACCAAGGCAAATAATATTGCCCACGAGCAAGCTCACGACGCTTTGTCTGATGTTTATGGCACTATTGAAATTGCTAAATTGATTTATAACAAACAACCAAGATTGTTTGATTACTACTTTAAAATGCGTCAAAAGCATGAACTGCAACAGTTTATTGATCCGGTAAGAATGAAACCTTTTTTACATATCTCAGGAATGTTTGGTCAGGCCAAACATTACTCTGCTTTTGTGGTGCCAATTGCCCCTCATCCTACGAATAAAAATGGGGTGATTGTTTGGGATTTGATGGTGGACGCGCAACCCTTGCTTGAGCTTTCAGTCGAAGACATTCGTCATCGCGTTTTTACACGTCAAGAAGCGTTAGGGGAATTGGCAAGATTACCATTAAAAGTGATTCATTTTAATCGTTCTCCAGCGGTTGCCCCGGCGACTTTTTTGAAAGACGAAGTGCTAGTAAATCGTCTAGGTTTGGATGGTGAAGTTTGTCGTAACAACCTTGCCAAAATTAAACAGCATAATGGCTTAGCTGCGAAAGTAACTGAGGTATTCTTAGAAGAAGAAAGACCCATTGATAAAGATACGGATTTGATGTTGTATTCTGGTGGTTTCTTCTCACGTGAAGACAAAGCGCGAATGGAAACCATACGCAGCACACCAGCGCATGCTTTATCAGAGCTAAGTATGTCGTTTGATGACCGTCGCTTACCTGAAATGTTGATGCGCTACATTGGGCGTAATTACCCTGAGCAGCTAAACGATCAACAGCGAGTGGAATGGGAAGAATATCGTCAACTACGTTTACTTGAAAAAGACGGTGGTGGCTCTATCAATATGGAGCAGTATTTTGCCCGCCTGAATGAGTTAGCGCACGATGCTGAATTACCCAGTAGTCAACAGATTATGCTGCAGGATTTGGCCGATTATGCACAAAGTATTTACCCAATGGCAATGTAAGGACAGACAATGAGTGAACAACATAAAGGTACGCAATGGTTAGTTGGCTTTGCCGCTTTCATCATTATTATTGCGGGTTTAAAAGCTGCATCACAGATTGTGGTGCCTTTTATGTTGGCGGTTTTTATTGCCATCATTTGTGCTCCCGCTATGTCTAGCTTGCGGCGTCGTAAAGTGCCAACTTGGCTGGCCATTATTTTAGTGGTTATGCTCATTTTAGTTGGCTTGGGTTCGGTGGCCTTGTTAGTAGGGGCGTCACTGGATAGTTTCTCAAGTCAACTACCAAATTATAAGCAAAGGTTTGCCGAAGAAATGTCTGGGTTGATAGCTTTGCTGAACGATCTGGGTTTGCATATTTCCTACGATCAAGTGAAAGGCTATATTGATCCATCCTCTTTAATGCAAATGGTCGCCAATGCTTTACGTGGTTTGGGCAGCGCCTTAACCAATTTGATACTGGTGGTGATGATTGTGATCTTCATTTTGTTTGAGGCGGTAGAATTGCCTCACAAATTATCCTTGGCCTTGACTGATGCGTCTCAATCCATGGGGCGGTTCGAAACCTTCATTAACTCGGTTAATCGTTATTTGGTGATTAAAACCTTAGTGAGTATCTTGACCGGTGTATTGATCACCACTTGGTTATGGGTATTGGGTGTTGATTTTCCAATATTGTGGGGTGTTTGTGCTTTTTTGTTGAACTTTGTGCCAAACATTGGTTCTATTATCGCTGCCATTCCCGCGGTATTACTGGCTTTTGTTCAGCTCGGTGGTTTGTCGGCAGGGTTAACAGCACTGGGTTTTGTGGTGGTCAACTTGATCGTCGGTAATGTGATTGAACCCAGATACATGGGGCGTGGCCTTGGTTTATCGACCTTAGTGGTCTTCCTATCCTTACTCTTGTGGGGTTGGGTTTTTGGTCCAGTAGGCATGTTGTTGTCTATACCATTAACCATTATTCTTAAATTGGCCTTTGAAGCTAATCCTAAAATGCGTTGGTTGGCGATCATGTTGGATTCGGATAAAGGCGCTTCAGAAGCTGAAAAATAAGCAATTTTGTTGAGTATTAGTGCCAAACTTGGTAGCTTATTTTAGATTACTTGTATATAATGCCGCACTTAGATTTTCCTCTAGAGAAATCCCAGAGAAGTTTCGTTGAGGCATGTAAATTGTTACAGGCCTTACTCCCACCAAAAGAAAGGTACACATTTACATGTCTGATGCTGATATTCAGCCTACATTTGATTCGTTGGGCTTAATTGCCCCTGTTCTAAAAGCGGTTGCTGACCTAGGTTATGAGCAACCCTCTGCTATCCAAGCGCAAAGTATTCCATATCTGTTAGAAGGTCACGACCTTTTGGGGCAAGCGCAAACGGGTACAGGTAAGACGGCAGCGTTTGCATTGCCGCTCTTGTCTCGCATTGACGTGACAGATAAAACGACACAATTACTTGTATTGGCTCCAACTCGTGAACTTGCTATTCAGGTATCTGAAGCATTTCAAAGTTACGCTCGTAACATTCCAGATTTCCACGTATTGCCCATTTATGGCGGTATGTCTTACGACACACAATTGCGTCAATTACGCCGTGGTGTGCAAGTCGTTGTGGGTACACCGGGTCGAGTGATGGATCATATTCGTCGCAGAACCCTCAAATTAGAAACCCTAAAAGCACTTGTGTTGGATGAAGCCGACGAAATGTTGCGCATGGGCTTCATTGATGACGTTGAGTGGATTCTTGAGCAAACGCCTCAAGATCGTCAAATCGCTTTGTTCTCGGCAACCATGCCGTCGGTGATTCGTCAGGTGGCTAAGCGCCACTTAAACAATCCAAAAGAAGTGAAAATTGCGACCAAAACCTCAACCGCTACGACCATTACGCAAAAATATTGGCAAGTAAGTGGTCTTCATAAGCTAGACGCCTTGACCCGTATTCTGGAAATGAATGAACACGATGGCATGATCATCTTCGTTCGTACCAAAGCGGCAACGGTTGAGTTAGCTGAGAAGCTGACTGCTCGTGGTCATGCTTGTGAAGCCTTAAACGGTGACATTAGTCAGAATCTTCGTGAGCGTACCGTTGAGCGTATTAAGAAAGGTCAAATTGATATTCTTGTCGCGACTGACGTGGTAGCCCGTGGTTTGGACGTTGAGCGTGTCAGTCATGTGGTAAACTACGATATCCCATACGACACGGAATCCTACGTACACCGTATCGGCCGTACTGGTCGTGCTGGTCGAACCGGTACCGCGATCTTGTTTGTAGCGCATCGTGAACGTCGTATGTTGCAAGCCATTGAGCGTGCCACTCGTCAACCCATTGAAAAAATGAACTTGCCGACTGCGTCTGACATTAATGAGCAGCGAGTAGGTCGATTTAAGCAACGTATCACTGATACATTGGATAATGAAGATCTTGATTTCTTCCTTGAATTGGTACAAAGCTACCAGAAAGAGAATGAAGTGGATCCGTTAAAAATGGCGGCGGCCTTAGCGCACATGGCACAAGGTAAAACGCCTTTGTTGTTATCTGAAATGGAAGTGCGTCAAGAACGCCGTGAGCGCCGTGAACGTGATGATAGAGCGCCTCGTGAGCGTAAAGTGCGCCCAGTAACAGCAGACGCTATGCCGTTGAAAGACGATCCGGGTATGCCAATGACGCGTTACGTTGTCCAAGTTGGTTACAATGCTGGCGTTAAGCCTGGCAACATAGTAGGTGCCATTGCTAATGAAGCGTCCATTGAAAGCCGTTACATTGGTCATATTGAAATTTATGAAGATTTTGCCACAGTGGATCTACCCTCTAGCCTGAGTTCTGGCGTAATGGGTAAATTAGGCAAGATGCGTATTTGCGGTCAACGTACTGATATTGCTAAGCTTGAAAACGCTGAGGAATTAAACAAACGTGCAGCCTCTCCAGCGGGGCGCCGTCGTGGCGGTGAGCGCCGTGGCTATGGTGATCGCCGCCGTTCAAATGGCGGTGGGCGTGATCGTGGTGAGCGTCGTTCACGCGCACCACGCAAAGACAGTTGATATTGATTTAAAAAAGCCGCTCTTTAGCGGCTTTTTTGTGAATATTTGTTGTAAAAAATGAGTCGAAATGAAAGCTTTTAAAAATATAATAATGAGAAAAAAATACGAAGTATCACCTTTAATTGTATATTGTATTGTTTTTTTGGTTTTTCTTGTTGGATTTAGCTTAACTAGATTACTTTTCTGGATTTATCTGTCGGATTATTTTGTATTATCAGATAATGAAAATATTCTATGGGCTTTTATTCATGGTGTTAGGTTTGATGCATCTTTAATTGCGATACTAAACGCCCCCTTGTTAATTTACCTATTTTTCTCTATCTGGTTTAGTCGAATAGAAAAATTTAATATAAATGTTATTTATTATTACTGCTTTTTAGTGACTCTGCCAGCTTTAATTATAAACATAATAGATATTGCTTACTTTCCGTATAGTGGTAAGAGAAGTGGTCCAGAAGTATTTTCAATGCTCAATGACTTATCTACTCAGTGTCCCGAAGTGATTTATACTTATTGGGTTTATGTGCTTTTTTCGTTTATAGCTATTATACTGTACTACTTTGTTTTTAGAATAGTTAAAAGGCGTATTGATAGCTATTCTTTAAATAGTATCGCTTTAATTTTTCTCTTATTTTTATGTTTTTATTTTATTGTAATTGCAGGAAGAGGTGGGACTCAATCAAAACCGATTAGAACATTGACGGCATATAGTTTTCCAGAATCTAAGTTAGGTGCTTTAGTCTTAAACACACCTTTTTCTTTATTAAAAGAAGAAATAGGAGGGTTGAAGCGATTAGATTATTTTCATGATGGTGAAATTAAATCGTTTCTGAATCCTGCAGTAGAAATAAATCATGATTTTGGAATTGAAAAGGATAATATTGTAATTTTAATATTGGAAAGTTTTGGCCTAGAGTATTTTGGCCCCCCATATGGACTAAAATCTTATGTGCCCTTTCTACAAAAACTGGCGAGTAAAGGAATGTTCTTTCCAAACGGCATTGCAAACGGTCGACGTTCTATAGAAGCTGTACCATCAATTTTAGCAGGTATACCTTCGTTAATGTCTGAAGCTTTTATACGCTCACCATATCAGTCAAATGAGATATATGGAATTGGTAACATTTTAAAGCCCTATGGTTATGAGTCTGCTTTTTTTCATGGTGCAAAAAATGGCAGTATGTATTTTGATGATACAACTTATAGGTTGGGTTTTGATCATTATTATGGAAAAAATGAATTTCCTGATCAGTCTAAATTTGATGGTCAATGGGGTATATTTGATGAGCCTTTTTTACAATTCACAGTTGATAAAATAGATACAATGCCAAGACCTTTTTTAGCTGGTATTTTTACAATCAGCTCACACCCTCCTTATACTCTACCAGAAGAATATAGTGATCAGTTCAAGAGTGCAGAAATTCCAATGCATAGGGTGATTCAATACTCTGATCATGCTATTAAGAAGTTTTTTGAATACGCTAAAACAAAAGATTGGTTTGAAGATACTTTATTTATAATTTCTGCAGATCATACATCTGATAATTATGATAGAAGATTTGCATCTTCACTAGGACGGCATCAAATTCCAATAATACTTTATCAAGCAGCTAATAAGATCTCAGTGGGCGTCAGAAGAAGTATAGCTCAGCAAGTTGATATTCCGGCGACCATTCTTGATTACTTGAATTTGCCAGAAGAGAAGAAGTTGTTGCCATTTGGTCGTTCATTATTGTCGAATGATTTTTCATCAGATGCGATTTTACATGAGGAAGGTGCTTACTGGTTACTAACTCAAAATGAATATGTAAAAATGTCGCAGGCAGATGGAAGCATAAGTCATGGTGAGTTACCCGATACATTTCAGAAGGATAAACTTGATTCCTTTGATTCTAAGCTAATTGAAAATCGTTTGAAGGCGTATTTACAAATTTATAATAACGGTTTGATAGATAATGAATTATATAGATATTCACGTTAAGGGCAGAAGATGAACGAAATTACCATCATTAAACCGGACGATTGGCATTTACATTTTCGTGATGACGACATGTTGTTGGAGACAGTTCCAGCGACAGCACGCTGCTTTTCTCGTGCGATCGTTATGCCGAATTTAGTGCCACCGGTAGTGAATGCAGACATGGCGACGCGTTATAAGAAGCGTATTCTGGCAGCTCGTCCTCAAGGCAATGAGTTTATGCCATTAATGACTTTATATTTAACGGATAAAACCAGTGTGGAAGACATCAAAGCGGCGAAAGCGGCAGGTGTTGTTGCAGTAAAAATGTATCCAGCTGGTGCAACCACTAACTCAGATTCAGGAGTGACGTCTGTTGAGTCACGTTACCCTATTTTTGAGGCCATGGCTGAACATAATATCTTGCTGTTGGTGCATGGTGAAGTTACCCACAGTCATATTGATATCTTTGATCGTGAAAAAGCATTTATTGATCAGCACATGACAAAAATTGTCGAGAGCGTGCCGAATCTAAAAGTGGTGTTCGAGCACATTACAACGAAAGAGGCGGCTGATTTTGTACTTTCTGCCCGTGATGGTGTTGCGGCCACTATTACGCCACAACATTTAATGATGAATCGCAATGATATGCTGGTGGGCGGTATACGTCCGCATAACTACTGTCTGCCTGTACTTAAACGCTCAACTCACCAAGAAGCTTTGCGGCAAGTGGTGGCGTCCGGTTCCAAGCGTTTTTTCCTTGGTACGGATTCTGCGCCTCATGCTCGTAATAAAAAAGAAAATGCCTGTGGTTGTGCCGGTTGTTACAGTGCTTGGTCAGCCTTGGAGCTTTACACTCAAGTATTTGAAGAGCTGGAGGCGTTAGATAAGTTAGAAGGCTTTGCTAGCTTGCATGGCCCAGATTTCTATGGTCTTCCACACAACACAGAAACCGTTACTTTAATCAAAGAAGAGTGGCAAGTGCCAGACAGTATTAACTTGGCGAATGGGGAGCCAATTGTGCCTTTCTATTCTGGCCAAGAAGTGTCTTGGAAGCTAAAAGCTTAAGGGACAGTTTAAAGTTTGTGAAATACACAAAGCCGAATTCAATAATGGGTTCGGTTTTTTTATTGATGTAATAGATAAAGAAAGCATGGTGCGGATGGAGAGACTCGAACTCTCACGCCGTGAAGCACTGGAACCTAAATCCAGCGTGTCTACCAATTCCACCACATCCGCATCTTGTGTAGGAAGCAGGGATGTTACCGATATTCTTTGTGGATGCAAGTTTTATTCAAGTGTATTGAACAATAAAACTCAATAATGGGATGAAATAATATCGGCTATAAATTTACACAGGCCCGATGAAAAATGCTCTAATTAAGTCTTAGATTTTAATGCTTAGGAGGAGCTGAGTATTATGGAGAAGCATTCCGTGTTCTTGTTATTAAATCCGTTGGATCTGATGACCTTGTTTGTGTTTTTTGCGTGTTGGTGGGGCTACGCTTTTTATGCTCAGTATAACTCTAAAAGGCGTTCATGTTTGGTAAGTGTATTACATCAGTTTCGCTTGGCTTGGATGTCGAGATTGTTACGCCGGGATAATCGCATTGCCGATGCCTCTGTGATGGCAAACTTGGAACGCAGTAGTTTGTTTTTTGCCTCCAGTAGTTTGTTGATCATTGCCGGTCTTTTTACCGCGTTTAATTATTCAGAAAAAGCATTAGGCATCATTTCTGACTTTTATTTATTGGCACCTATCAGTCAACAAGAATGGGAGTTGAAGATCATAGTGCTAGTGGTAATTTTTGCTTATGCCTTTTTCACTTTTACCTGGTCAGTTCGACAATATAACTTTTGTTCTGTGCTAGTTGGCAGTGCTCCTTTAGCAACCGAGCGGGGCATTGAAGACAGTGAACGAGAACTTTATGCCAGTCACATGGCGCTGGTCTGCAGTTTGGCGGCGAACCAATTCAACTATGGTTTAAGAGCTTATTATTTTGCTATGGCGTTTTGTGGTTGGTTTTTAGGCCCCTATTTCTGTATGGCGGCCAGTGTGATGGTGGTTGCAGTGCTTTATCGTCGAGAATTCCGTTCTAAAACCTTTAAAACCTTAAGTCGTGGATTGGTGATGACTTCAAATGCTGCCTAATTTTCCAAAGCCAGTTTCAGAAGACAATCGACCCGTAAATCGAACGGTAAAAGTCGATGATAGATTGTACGATTACCTGATTGATCACTCGGTACGAGAACCCCAAATATTAGAAGATTTACGCCGTGAAACGGCACAATATCATATGGCGCGAATGGCGCTTTCTCCGGAAGTGGGGCAGTTTTTAACTCTTTTGGTGAAACTGTTAAACCCCCAAAAAGTGATGGAAATTGGTGTCTTTACTGGTTATAGCACTATTTCTATTGCCTCAGGTTTGTCTGCTAGTGCCAGTATGTTGGCGATAGATAAAAAACAAATGTGGCTCGACATTGCTAATAAATACCTAGCACAGGCCGATTTATTGGCCAAGGTAGACACCTTGTGTGCTAATGCGCTGCAAGTAATGCAAGAAAAAGCCCAGCAAGAAAGCGAAAGTTTTGATTTCCTCTTTATTGATGCGGATAAGGCCAATTTACTCAACTATTATTCATTGGGTAAGAAATTGCTGCGACCCGGAGCTTGCATGGTGATTGATAATACCTTGTGGTGGGGGAATGTGGCCGATGAAAGTTTTGATGACAAAGACACTAAAATTGTTCGACAGCTCAACGATACCATTCATCGAGATACTGATGTAAGTCTGTCGCAATTGCCTATCGGAGATGGTTTGACCCTAGTGCGAAAAAATACTATCTCCTCAGAGCCTTGATAGTGATTTGAAAAACCACAAAAAAATTGCGTCTAAGCCTCTTGAAATCCCATCAAGAGGCTTTATTTATGTTGCACATGTAAAACTGATATACCTTCACCTTAAGTAAGGTAAGGTTCAATCAAATAGGAGCAATAAATAACATGGCAACTGATACTCAAAAAGAAACGTTAGGGTTTCAAACGGAAGTAAAACAACTTCTGCATTTGATGATCCACTCTTTGTACTCAAACAAAGAGATCTTTCTTCGTGAACTTATTTCAAATGCGTCAGATGCGGTGGATAAGCTTCGCTTTGAGTCTGTCGCGAACGCTGACCTATTATCTGATGATCCAAATCTTCGTGTGCGTGTTGAATTTGATAAAGATGCAGGCACAGTCATTATTGACGACAATGGTATTGGTATGTCTCGTGAAGAAGCCATTGCCAACCTGGGTACCATTGCAAAATCCGGTACATCGGCTTTTCTAGAGCAACTCAGTGGTGATCAGAAAAAAGACAGTCAACTGATTGGTCAATTTGGCGTGGGTTTCTATTCTGCCTTTATCGTGGCCGATAAGGTAACGGTGGAAACCCGTCGTGCTGATGTCGCAGAAGGTGAAGCTGTGCGTTGGGTGTCGGATGGTTCTGGTGAATTCACCATCGAAAACATAGATAAAGATACGCGTGGTACACGCATTATCTTACAGCTAAAAGCGGATGAAAAAGAATTTGCTGATAACTATCGTTTGCGTTCCTTAGTGACAAAATACTCTGATCACATTTCTATTCCAGTAGAGATGGAAAAAGTGGTTTATCCAGAAATGGATGAAGAGGGCAATCCAAAACCAGTAGATGAAAACAAAGCCCCTGAGTTTGAAGCAGTAAACTCAGCGAAAGCCTTGTGGACGCGTTCTCGTAACGAAGTGAAGGACGAAGAATACAAAGAGTTCTACAAGCACATTTCACACGACTTCCAAGAACCATTGAAGTGGTCTCACAATAAGGTTGAAGGTAAGTTGGAATACACAAGCTTGCTGTACATTCCTTCCAAAGCACCATACGACCTATGGAATCGTGACATGCAGCGCGGTCTGAAATTGTATGTTCAGCGCGTCTTTATTATGGATGAGGCAGAAGCTTTCTTGCCGCCATACATGCGCTTTGTAAAAGGTGTAGTGGACTCCAATGATTTATCTTTGAACGTATCTCGTGAAATTCTGCAAAACGACAGTGCTGTAGATTCCATGCGTTCTGCATTGACCAAGCGTGTTTTGGACATGCTGTCTAAAATGGCGAAGAACGACCCAGAAACCTACCAAACTTTCTGGAATGAGTTCGGTAATGTATTAAAAGAAGGCCCGGCGGATGACATGGGCAACAAAGACAAGATCGCTGCTTTGTTGCGTTTCAGCTCGACGCATACAGACAGTGCAGATCAGACAGAATCTTTGGCTGACTATGTTGCTCGTATGAGCGAGGGTCAAGATAAGATCTACTACATTTACGCGGAAAATCACAATACGGCTAAGAACAGCCCGCACCTAGAAATCTTGCGTAAGAAAGGTTTTGAGGTCTTGTTGCTAAGTGACCGTATCGATGAGTGGATGATGTCGTCTCTGCAAGAGTTTGAAGGTAAGTCTTTCCAAGACGTGACTAAAGGCAAGCTCGATTTGGCTGAAGAAGATAACGAAGAAGCCAAAAAAGAGAAGGAAGAAAAAGCAGAGCAAATTAAGCCATTACTTGAGCGCATGAAAACAGTGCTGGAAGAGAAGGTGGCTGATGTGAACTCTACGGATCGCCTAACCAATTCGCCAGCTTGTTTGGTGGTAGGCGAATACGACATGGGTCTGCAAATGCGCCGTTTGCTTGAGCAAGCGGGTCAAAAACTACCAGACTCTAAGCCAACCTTGGAAGTCAATCCAGATCACCCTATAGTGGTGAAAATGGACGCAGAAGCCGATGAAGAGCGTTTCGCTGACATGGCTTGGTTATTGTTCGAACAGGCGACCTTGTCAGAAGGGGGTCAACTAGAAGACCCGGCGACTTTTGTTTCTCGTATGAATAAGCTGATTGTGCAATTAAGCCAATAATCTTAGCTGCTTTAGGGAAGGTGAGAATAAGTCTTCTGAACATCAGTCTTATCAGAGAAACGGCCTATCAAGGCAAGAGTGAGCAGGAATGTTAATACCTTTCAATCACTCTTAACACAGAGAGGCCGTTTCTCTGAAAAACCCGGAGGGCGTGGTCTAAGCTCTCTTTATTCTTTGTTAAGCTTCTTGCCAATATACTTATATTGGACTGCGAAACTTGCCTCGAATAAAGGAGAGTTATCCACACGCTGAAGTCAGTGGACTTGTTCGTACCTTCCCTATACAAGCCGGTATGGTCACTAGGTCATGCCGGTTTTTTTTAAGCGTTAATAGGTGACATCGGCATTATGGCAATAAATAGGGAAAACGACTGAGGGCGTTGATTTGGATAAAAGCTCAGCGCTAGACTGAGTCTACTTTTTAATGGAGGTGATCTATGAGTCAAGATTTTGATTCTTTGTTTAAGCATAATATCGAGCGACATCATTACCAGAAAAGTGCCGCGACAGCGCAATCCGCCTTGCAGATTTTAATTTGGCCGACTTTCTCGGGCTTGAGCGATTTTGAAAAACAGTTTGCGGATCGGTTGGCAGAGCAAGGTTACTCAGTAACAGCTATCGATTTATATGGTCAAGGACAAAACCCTCAAGACCTACCGGAAAAACAAGCCAAAATGGGAGCCTTGTTGGCCGAAGCGGAAGCTTTGCACGGCTTGCAACAGGAATTAACTCAGCAAGCGTTGCAGGGAGATTCCCCCATTGTGCACATTGGTTTTTGTTTAGGTGGTCGCTTGGCGTTAGAGGCGGGTCTGCACTTCAAAGAAACTCTGGGCGCGGCAAGTTTTCACGGATTAATGTCTTTCTATCGTGCCCAGTCAGCAGAGCTTGCCAATCAAGAGGTGAAGCTGATGATAATGAATGGCTATCAAGATCCTTTGGTGAGCGATGAAGACGCCCAATCTGCGAAAGAGTACTGGTCCAGTTTGGGGATCGATTTTCAGTTTTTTGATTTTGGCAACACTGTGCATTCCTTTATGTTACCAAGTGCCAACAACCCAGATCATGGCAGCTTATACAATCCTGTGGTTGCTCAGCGTGGTTTTGCTTACCTCACGCATTTTTTAGCGGAGTTGTCTTAGGTTAGCTGAGCTGAGCATTAACTCATACTGAACAAACATACAAAAGCCACTCCATTAGTGAAGTGGCTTTTTTGCGTTTTTAGAGCGAGGTAATGTAACGCTTATCTTTTTGGAACCGGGCGTTGGATGATGGATTCGCCTGCTTTATTGAATAAGTAGCAATCCTCTTTCTTGATGCCAACGGTGATATTTTCACCATGGCGAGTCAAGTTGCCACCGCTGACTTCAATGGTCAGTTTTTCATTATCGTATTGACCGTATAGATAGGTTAGGCCACCAAGGTGTTCTGCCACATCAATGTCTAGATTCAAGCTGAAATCCGCAGCCTCTGTGTCTTCAGTGATGTGTTCTGGGCGCACGCCCAATTTTATCTGACTGTTGACTGATACCTTGTTGGTATCAACGGGTAATTGGATGCTTTGTCCGGCTACCGTTATGGTGGCTACATTATCATCAATACTCGTTACGCTAGCGGCGAGGAAATTCATTTTGGGTGAACCAATGAAGCCGGCGACAAATTCATTGCTAGGGTTATGATAAAGCTCTAATGGGGAACCAACTTGTTCTACGTTTCCAGCGCGTAGTACGACGATTTTATCCGCCAAAGTCATGGCTTCGACTTGGTCGTGAGTAACGTAAATCATGGTGGATTTGAGGCGATTATGCAGTTGCGCAATCTGGATGCGCATATCAACACGTAATTCGGCATCCAGGTTGGACAAAGGCTCATCGAATAAAAAAACTTCAGGCTGACGCACAATGGCGCGGCCAATCGCGACACGTTGACGCTGACCACCTGAAAGTTGCTTTGGTTTACGGTCAAGCAGTTCATTCAATTGCAAAATATTCGCAGCATTCGCTACCTGTTCTTTGATTTTCTCTGCTGCGACACCGTTCATACGTAGACCAAAGCTCATGTTCTCTTCCACTGTCATATGTGGATAGAGGGCATAAGATTGGAAAACCATGGCCACACCGCGATCCGCTGGTGCGACATCATTCATGTTGACATGGTTGATCTCTAAGCTGCCTTCGGTGATGTCTTCAAGCCCGGCTATTAGACGTAAGAGGGTGGATTTGCCACAGCCTGATGGACCGACAAAGACAACAAATTCACCGTCTTTTAAATCAAGGTCGACGCCATGAATGGTTTCTATGTCATTAAATCGTTTGATGACGTTTGTTAGTTTTATCGTCGCCATAATGGACTTTTCCTATGCTATTTAGAGGCCACGGCCCCCATTCGAATGGATACTTTCGTACAGGCGTCTTTGACCAGTGTTTGAAAGTGTTGAAAGCGAGCATCATCGACGCGAAATTTCGGAGCGGTAATGCTCATCGCGGCAATGGGTTCATTGTTATGATTTAGAATCACCGAAGCAGCACATTGGATGCCTTCTTCGTGTTCTTCTAAATCCAAAGAAACGCGGCTACTACGAATCTGGTTCAGCGCCGCTCGTAACTCGGCCTCGTTTTTTAACGTGGTTTTAGTGTGTTCAATAAAATTTTGTTCTTGGATGGCTTGCGCCAAATTGTCTTCATCTAAAAATGCCAGCATGGCTTTGCCAACCCCGGTGCAATAGGCAGGGCCTTTTTTGCCTACTGCCGAAAAGAGGCGTAAGCTTTTTTGGCTTTCTAACTTATCAATGTAGATGACTTCACCGCGATCTAAAACAGCAAGATGAATGGTTTCTCCGGTTTCTTGCCAAAGTGCTTTCATTTGGTCGGCAGCAATATCACGAACATCCATACTTGCCCAAGCCTGATGTGCCAATTCTAATAATCCATAGCCTGGGTGATAGAGTTGGCTTTCTTCGTCAAAACGCACTAAACCTTTATCTGTGAGGGAGGTGAGAGTGCGATGTGCGGTCGCTTTAGGTAAGTCTGTTTTTTCAACCAATTCAGCAAAGCGCAAAGGCACAGGCGTCATACATACCTCTTGTAGTAAGCTCAGCGCCTTATCGAGAGAGGAGCCAGCTGTTTTGTTGTCCGATGCTGCCATAGCTTTTACCTTGTTATTTTTTAATGCTGCTTTTTTTGCTGTGCTTTTTAGTGCAGTTATTGGCGCATTTCGCACCTTGTTAAAAATGTTATGAAATCAGTATTGCAAAAAATGGAACTTTATTCCATTATTTTATTAGGCGAGTGAAGTGTCAAGTTTGACAATTGATACGGTTCACAAAAAAGTTATAAAAATAAAGAGGTATGTGCGCCATGCAGAAGTTGCATAGCAAGCAGCAGCAATGGATGCCGGTTCTGTTTTTAGCACCTGCAGTCATTTTGTTTGTAGTCTACGTTATTTTTCCCATCTTACAGAGTATCTGGTTAAGCTTTTACGATTGGGATGGTATCGGTGAAAAGGTATTCGTTGGTTTTGAAAACTACATCGAACTGTTCGATGATTATCAATTCTGGGTGGCACTGAAAAATAATATCTACTGGTTGATTTTCTTTATGCTGGCACCGCCGATTGGGCTTGCCATTGCACTCTTCCTCAATCAAAAAGTCATGGGCATTCGCGTCGTCAAATCCATGTTCTTCTTTCCTTTCGTTATCTCTCAGGTTGTTGTCGGTCTGGTGTTCTCTTGGTTTTACGATCCCTCTTTTGGTTTGTTCAATAAAGCCATTGGGGTATTTGGTTTTGAACCTGTTGCGGTTTTGTCAGACGAGAACTGGGTTACTTTTGGCATTATTGTAGCGGGTCTTTGGCCACAAATTGCCTATTGCATGATTTTGTACCTCACAGGCTTAAACAACCTCAACCCTGACCAAATCGAAGCGGCGCGTTTAGACGGTGCGCATGGTTGGAAAATGTTACGTCATGTGATCTTGCCTCAGTTGCGACCAGCAACCTTTATTGCTGTGGTGGTAACCGTGATAGGCGCGCTTCGCAGTTTCGATTTGGTGGCAACTATGACCAGTGGCGGACCCTTCGGCTCTTCCAGTGTATTGGCCTACTTCATGTACGAACAATCCATTTTCAATTATCGCGCAGGCTATGGTGCCGCCATCGCGACAGTATTGTTCTTAATTATGGATGTCTATATTGCCTATTTCTTGTGGCGCATGCTGAAGAGTGAGAAAGCCTAATGTTTCCTACACCCATTGAAAAACGATCTTTACCTTTTAATCTAAGTTACCGTGTGGCCATTTGGGTGGCTTTACTACTTTGGTTGTTGCCATTGATTGCTGTTATGTTGACTTCCGCGCGATCTACTGCAGACATCAATGCCGGTAATTATTGGGGTATTCCATCCGAGTGGATGTTGTTGGAAAACTATACTCTGGTGTTTACTGAAACCCCTATGTTTCGGTATCTACTGAACTCTCTCATCATTACTTTGCCAGCAGTGTTTGGTGCGGTTGCCTTGTCTACATTAGCAGGCTATGCCCTGGCTAAGTTTAAGTTTCGTGGTAATGTGGCTTTGTTTGCTACCTTTATTGCGGGTAACTTTGTGCCCTTTCAAATCTTGATGATCCCAGTGCGTGATTTAACCATTGGCATGGGGTTATACGATACGGCAACGGGTCTGATCATCTTTCATATCGCCTTCCAAACCGGCTTTTGTACCTTGTTTATGCGTAATTTCATTGTGGGTTTGCCGGATGAGTTAATTGAAGCGGCTCGAGTTGAAGGAGTCAGTGAGTGGAAGATCTTTTGGTACGTGGTTTTGCCTTTGGTAAGGCCCGCTTTAGCCGCTTTGTCAGTGTTGATATTTACCTTCATCTGGAACGACTACTTCTGGGCATTGGTCTTGGTGCAAAGCGATGAAGTTCGACCTATTACTGCCGGTATCAGTGCCTTAAAAGGTCAATGGCTGGCGTCTTGGCAATTGATCGCGGCTGGCTCCATTGTAGCTGCTTTACCGCCCGTTATCTTGTTCTTTGCCATGCAGCGTCACTTTATTGCAGGGCTGACACTGGGTGCCACAAAAGGGTAATCGCTATGTCTGTATTAGAACACACTAGCTTGTATCGTGTAGATCAAAATGACAAAACACTGGTGATTGCCTGTCATCAAAAGGCGTCCCCTGAATTGGTGTATTTTGGCGATGCTTTGCCGATAGAGACGGTCTTGGACACTGTGTATTTGTCACAACAGGCGGGTATTCCTCAGGCCATGCTGGATCAACCTGCGCCGATGAGTTTAATCCCCGAAGCGGGAAGGGGGTGGCTGCAATCACCAGCGGTGGAGGCCCATGCCCTTGACCGTCCGGTATGGGCCATGCGTTGGCAACAGGTTCGAGTGGATCAGCAAGGTCAGGATATATTTATTGCCCTTGAGGATCCGATTGCTCAGTTGGCGTTGACACTGCAAATAGGCTTATTGCCTTCGGGTGTGCTGCGTCAGCAAGTGACCTTAACTAACTTGGGGGCAGCTCATGTGCAAGTACAGCGTTTGGCTTGTACCTTGCCTGTGAGTGTGGAATTAACAGAACGCATCAGTTTTTATGGACGTTGGTGTCAGGAATTTCAACAGGCCAGAGAGCCTTGGCAAAGTACTTGGTTACAAGAAAACCGCAATGGTCGCAATGGGCATGCTAATTTTCCGGGTGTGATAGTAGGTGAATCTGGCTTCAGTGAGCAACAAGGTCAAGTGGTGGGTATGCATTTGGCTTGGAGCGGGAACCATAGACTGAAAGCTGACTATAGCATTGAAGGACATCGCTATTTGCAGGGGGAAGCCTTGTACCTGCCAGGTGAAATAGTGCTTGAGGCAAATGCCAGTTTAACCACACCGCAAATGTTGGTCAGTCACAGTGCTGCTGGGGCGAATCAAATGAGTCAGGCTTTTCATCGTGAAGCTCGAGCGCGATTACAATTAGACAAACCTCGACCAGTCCATCTAAACACTTGGGAAGCCTTTTATTTTGATCATGATATGGCCCAATTAAAAGCCTTAGCGTCAGCGGCGGCTGAGGTCGGAGTGGAGCGCTACATATTGGATGATGGTTGGTTCAAAGGGCGCAATGATGATCATGCCGCCCTTGGTGATTGGTTTGTTGATGAAGCCAAATACCCAGAGGGTCTCATGCCGTTAATTCGCCATGTGAAAGGACTGGGTATGGAGTTTGGTCTTTGGTTTGAACCAGAAATGGTGAATCCAGATTCCGATTTGTATCGTGCTCATCCTGAATGGGCTCTACAACTGCCACAATACAGTGCCTGCTTAGGGCGCAACCAACTGGTGCTCAATCTGGCTATTCCTGAAGCCTATGATTATCTGCGTGAACGCTTATTCGATCTTTTCAAAGCCTATCCCATTGATTATGTGAAATGGGATATGAACCGAGATTATTCTCAACCCGGTGGGGCCATTGCACCGCAAGCTCAAGCTCAGGTAATTGCTTTGTACCGTTTATTGGCGGAGATCAATCAGGCTTTCCCTCACATGGAAATTGAAAGTTGCTCTTCGGGCGGCGCACGAGTGGATTTTGGTATTCTGAATTTCACCAAGCGCTTCTGGACATCGGATTGCAATGATGCCTTGGAGCGTCAGAGCATACAGCGTGGCTTCAGTTACTTTTTCCCACCGGAAGTGATGGGCTCACACATAGGGCCAGATAAGAGCCACACCACGAGTCGTATTCACGATGTGGCGTTTCGTGCAGGCACGGCCATGTTGGGGCATCTTGGTATTGAATGGAATTTGTTGGCAGCCAATGCTGAACAGAAAGTCACTATAGCCAATTGGATTAAACAATATAAGCGTACCCGTGATTGTCTACATCAAGGAAACAATTGGCGTTTGCCGAGTGCTGATGGGCGTGCGCAAACCCACTGGGCGCTTAGACAGGACGCGCAGCAGGGTATCGCGGTTTACAGTCAGCTTGCCATGCCAAAGCAGGCACAAAGCTTACCCATTCGATTACCAGGCTTACTTCCTGAGCAGAATTATCGAGTCACAGTATTAGAACACAGTCCTTTACCAGGTCATTTGATGAAAGCCAAACCGGCTTGGTGGGACACTGAATTAGAGTTAAACGGTGCCAGTTTGATGCAGATTGGAGTGCAACTTCCTATCTTAGATCCAGAGTCCATTGTCTTAATGGAAGTCAAGGCTGTGCCCAGCGCGGAGAAAAATGCATGAGTGATGATAACAAAAGTAAAAAGCCGTTACGTAGCCAAGAATGGTACGGAAAGCTCGATAAGGACGGCTTTATTCATCGCAGTTGGATGAAAAACCAAGGCTTACCAGATCACAGTTTTGATGGTCGTCCTATTATCGGTATTTGTAACTCTTGGAGTGAATTAACGCCATGTAATGCGCACTTACGCGAATTGGCCGAATACGTGAAACGTGGTGTGTGGGAAGCGGGCGGTGTGCCGCTTGAGTTTCCTGTTATGTCCTTGGGTGAAACGCAAATGAAACCTACGGCCATGCTGTTTCGAAATCTGATGAGTATGGACGTGGAAGAGTCCATTCGCGCCTACGGTATGGACGGCGTGGTCTTATTGGGTGGCTGTGATAAAACCACGCCCGCGCAATTAATGGGTGCCTGTTCAGTTGATTTGCCTGCTATCGTGGTCAGTTCTGGCCCCATGTTGAACGGTAAATATCGTGGTAAGGACATAGGCTCGGGTACCGATGTATGGAAATTCAGTGAAGCGGTGCGTGGCGGAAAAATGAGCCTAGATGAATTTATGCGCGCTGAATCTGGTATGTCGCGCTCCCGTGGAACTTGTATGACTATGGGAACCGCGTCCACCATGTCTTGCTTGACAGAAGCTTTGGGTATGTCTTTGCCAGAAAACGGTACGCTTCCAGCGGTAGATGCTCGTCGTCAGGCGTTGGCTCATTTGACCGGTATGCGCATTGTAGAAATGGTCAAAGAAGACCTGAAACCATCGGATATACTGACCAAATCTGCGTTTGAAAATGCCATTCGAGCCAACGCCGCCATTGGTGGTTCGACTAATGCTGTGGTGCATTTGTTGGCCATTGCGGGTCGTGTCGGTGTGGAACTGACGTTAGACGATTGGGATCGCATAGGTGCCGAAATTCCTTGTTTAGTAGATCTCATGCCGTCAGGGCGTTTTCTAATGGAAGATTTTCATTATGCCGGTGGATTTCCCGCTTTGATTCAGCGTTTAAAGGACGCCTTTGACATGCAGGCGATAACGGTATCGGGGTCCAGCCTTGCCGACTCAACCAAAGAAGCAGAATGCTTTAACGACGAGGTTATTCGACCGCTAGACAAACCGTTGCGTGAAAAAGCCGGTATTGCGGTGCTGAAAGGAAATTTGTGTCCACAAGGTGCCATTATCAAACCCAGTGCCGCCACGCCAGCTTTGTTACAGCACACAGGTAAAGCTGTGGTGTTTGAAAACATTGAAGACTACAAAGCGCGCATTGATTCACCAGAATTGGAGGTGGATAAAGACTCTATTTTAGTGCTAAAAGGCTGTGGTCCTAAAGGTTATCCAGGCATGCCGGAAGTGGGCAATATGGCACTGCCGAGTAAATTGTTAGCGCAAGGTATTACCGACATGGTTCGCATCAGCGATGCCCGCATGAGTGGTACAGCCTTTGGTACTGTGGTCTTGCATGTGGCACCAGAAGCCACCATGGGTGGCCCGCTAGCCTTGGTGAAAAATGGGGATGAAATCACCTTAGATGTGGCTGGACGTGGTTTGCATTTGCACATTTCGGATGACGAGATGACAGAGCGTCAAGCGAGCTGGCAAGCAGAAGAAAGTGAGTATCACCGCGGTTACGCCAAACTTTATATCGATCATGTGATGCAAGCAGATCGTGGTGCTGATCTCGATTTCTTAGTGGGCAAAAGTGGCTCAAAAGTGAGTAGGGAGTCTCATTAATGGCAAATAATAACAATAAAACCTCTTACCCGAGTTTGGCTGGGCGACATGCTTTGGTCAGTGGCGGAGCATCCGGCATAGGTGAGGCCCTAGTCCGTGCCTTAGCAGCACAAGGCTGCAAGGTCAGCTTTTTCGATATTGATCAGAACGCAGGAGCTGCCCTAGCAAGTGAATTGCAGCAACAAGGTCATCAGGCCCATTTTGACTTAGTAGATCTGACGCAAATTGACCTGTTAAAAACCACCATTGAGAAGCGTATAGAAGCTTGGGGTGCAGTGCGTATTTTGGTCAATAACGCGGCCAATGATCATAGGCACAGTTTGCAAGAACTGACCTCAGAGCAATTTGATCAATGCATGGCGGTGAATCTAAAGCATCACTTTTTTGCTGCTCAGGTGGTTGCGCCGGGCATGGCCGCCTCTGGCGGTGGCAGCATCATCAACATGAGTTCCAATTCTTGGATGTTGGGTTTGTCTGGTTACCCGGGTTATGTCACAGCCAAAGCGGGTATTTCTGGTTTGACCAAAGGCTTAGCTCGTGAGCTAGGTGCAGACAAAATCCGCGTCAATACTGTGTTGCCGGGTTGGGTCATGACAGAGAAACAGAAACGTCTATGGCTGACGCCTGAAGCGGAAGCTGAATTAATGACGCAACAAGCCTTGAAAGAAAAGATTGAGCCTGAAGATGTGGCGGATCTGGTGCTGTTCTTGGGTGCGGATGACAGTCGTATGATTTCAGGTCAGAGCTTAGTCGTTGATGGAGGGCGTTTGTAATGACCTCTGTGAACTCTGTTTCGCCATTATCAAAATCCTCTGCAAACTTCATTGCTGTAGATTGGGGAACCACCAATCTGCGTGCTTTTTTGATGAATCAGCAGGGGCAAATCCAAGCCCAGCGAAGCAGTGATAAGGGGATGTTAACACTGTCGAGCGACGAGTTTGAAAAGACGTTGGCTGATCTTTTAGACGATTGGTTGGATTCGGGTCTGCCAATATATATGGCGGGCATGGTTGGCAGTCGTGGCGGTTGGCAAGAAGTGCCTTATCAAAGTTGTCCCATGCCGTTAACCGAGCTAGCCAATCATCTACATTGGCTAACCACCTCCTTACCAAATCAAGTTGCCATAGTGCCTGGACTGCAAAGTAAGGGCGTTGCTGGCATGGCAGATGTCATGCGCGGTGAAGAAACGCAATTGTTAGGGGCATTGGATTGGTTAGAAAGCCAAAATCTCAGCAGTGAAGAGCGTGTGTTTTGCTTGCCTGGAACCCACTGTAAATGGGTGCAGATTGAACAAGGGCAAGTGACCGGCTTCTCAACGGCCATTACGGGGGAGTTGTTTGCTCGCCTAAATGATGAATCCAGTCTGGTGAAGGGCTTGCCTCACCCTGACCAATTACAAGTAGATTCATTTCAGCAAGGTCTCAAAGCCAGCCAACAAGCCGGTGGCATTATGCATCAATTATTCAGTGCGCGCAGCCGCTATGTGTGCGGTGAATTAGCGGCTGAAGAAGTACGTGATTACTTGTCTGGCATAGTGATAGGTCACGATGTCAATGACATCTTGGCAGACCTGCCTTACCCAGTGAAAAGTGTATTGATTATTGGCAGTAAAGCGTTAAATGAGCGCTATCAATTGGCCTTGGCTGAACATGATGTGCAGGTGGACTTCATGGAAGCTGGAGAGGCCAGTATTCGTGGTTTAAAACGTTTGGCGAACTCTCTGGTGCGCCAAATTTAGCTGAAGGAAAATAATAATGACGCATTCCTTTGATGCATTCATGCAAGAATTTCCCATGGTGGCCATTTTACGTGGCGTGCAACCGGATGAAGTGGTCGAGCATACACAAGTTTTGTTGGATGCTGGCTTTAAGATGATAGAAGTACCACTTAATTCTCCAGATCCTTTCACCAGCATTCGTCTTTTGCAAGACACCTTTGGAGAGCAGGCACTGATAGGTGCGGGCACTGTGTTAACCCAACAAGATCTGGCGCAGTTAATTGCTACGGGCGCAGGGCTTATGGTGTGTCCACATACGGATGTTGAGCTGATTAAAACAGCGAAACTAGCCGGGCTATTTGCTTTACCGGGCTTTTTCACTGCCAGCGAAGCTTTTGCCGCCTTACAGGCAGGGGCTGACGGGTTAAAACTCTTTCCCGCAGAAGCCTTGCCTTCACTCAAAGTGATTAAAGCCTTGGGCGCGGTGATCCCGAGTGATACTTGGATTTGCCCAGTCGGTGGCGTTACGCCAGACAATGTGCCTGAGTATTTTGCTGCAGGAGCAAAAGGCTTTGGTTTGGGTTCTGCTCTTTACAAGAAAGGCCAATCTGTTGCCACAACGAAAACCAATGCACAGGCTTTTGCTAACGCGTGGCAAGCTTGGCAGGGAGCAAACTAAGATGCAGCAAATCAGTGTACAGCGTCATCAATTGGCAGAAGGGCCGTTTTGGTGCGCACAGCAGCAAGCTTTGTATTGGGTGGATATTCCAGCTTGTCAGGTTTGGTGTTGGCATCAGGCAAGCAATCAAACCCAGCATTGGACCTTACCGAAAAAAGTCTCGGCCGTATTTACCACTCAAGGTGAACGTTTGTTAGTGACCTTAGCAGACGGTGTTGCTTATTTGGATAAGCAAACCGGTGAGCTGGAATACCTTTGTGAGCTTGATAAAGATATTCCCGGTAATCGCAGTAACGATGCTAAATGTGACCCTGACGGTACCTTGTGGGTCGGAACCATGGACGACGCCGAACAAAAAGCCAGTGGACGTTTATGGAAAGTGACTGCTGAGGGTAAGAAAACTCTGATGTTAGAAGGGATTGGCATTTCTAATACTTTAGCATGGGATCTGTCCCGTGGTCGTTTTTACTTTGGCGATTCCATGACACGCAAAGTACATGCTTTTCCTTATCCGGAATTCGACGATATTCGTTCTCAGAAACCCTTTTTTGAGGTGAAAGAAGGCATAGGAGCTGACGGTTCTTGCATTGATCAGCAAGCCTGTTTGTGGAATGCCAATTGGGACGGTTCTCGTATCGTGCGTTATAGCCCTGAAGGCGAGGTGTTACAGACCATTGAGTTGCCATTTAAAAAGCCAACCAGTTGTGTCTTTGGTGGAGTGGATGGCAATACCTTGTTCGTTACTTCTGCCAGTGTCGCAAGCAGTGAAGAAGAACTGGCCAACCAGCCACTAGCAGGTCATGTGGTGGCGATCCATCTTAAAGCAGAGTACGGCATGGACGTGACAGGTGAGCCAAGTCAGCCGTTTGCTGGAGCATAAAATGAAATTAGGCGTTTGTTATTACCCAGAGCATTGGCCAAAAAGCCGTTGGCGAGCCGATGCCGAGCATATGAAGAAAATTGGTATAGAGTACGTTCGTGTTGGTGAATTTAGTTGGAGCACCATTGAACCAAGATCGGGTGAATTTCACTGGCAATGGCTGGATGAATCACTGGATATTTTGCATGAATACGGTTTAAAAGTGATCCTTGGCACGCCGACCGCAACGCCACCTAAATGGTTGGTTGATCGTTATCCTGGCATGTTGGCGAAAGATGAACAAGGCCGTATACGTGGTTTTGGGTCGCGTCGTCATTATACTTTTGCCAGCTTGGAGTATCGAGAAGAATGCCGCCGTATCACTTGTTTGATGGCGCAGCGTTATGGTAATCACCCCGCGGTTGTCTCTTGGCAAACCGACAATGAGTTCGGCTGTCACGATACCATTTTGAGTTATGCTGAAGCGGACTTAGCGGCATTTCGTATTTGGTTAAAAGAAAAATACGGCAGCATTGAGGCGCTTAATCAGGCTTGGGGGAATGTTTTTTGGAGCATGGAGTACCTTAGCTTTAATGAAATCGAGTTGCCTAATCTGACGGTGACAGAAGCTAACCCTTCCCACCGTTTAGACTTTCAGCGTTGCTGCTCGGATCAAGTGGTGGTCTATAACAAGTTGCAGGTGGATATTTTACGAGAGCATTCTGCTGGTCGTGAATTGGTTCATAACTATATGGGATTTTTCACTGCATTTGATCATCATAAAGTGGGGCAGGATCTCGATGTCGCGAGCTGGGATACTTACCCACTGGGTTTTCTAGATCAAGAAGCCATTTACAGTGAAGAAGAAAAGCATGCTTATTTGCGTGTTGGTCATCCTGATTTTGGCGCTTTCCATCATGACTTGTATCGTGGCTGTGGTAAAGGTCGCTTATGGATCATGGAGCAGCAACCCGGCCCGGTAAACTGGGCGCCTCACAATCCGACTCCCGCTGATGGTGCGGTGCGTTTGTGGACATGGGAAGCCTTTTCCCATGGTGCTGAATTGGTGTCGTATTTCCGTTGGCGTCAAGCGCCCTTTGCCCAAGAACAAATGCACGCCGGTTTATTACGCCCCGATGCGGAAGAAGCCGAAGCCGCTAAAGAGGCAGCGCAAGTGGCACAGGAAGTTGCGCAATTGTCTGCTGCTCTGGGTATGGATGCCGATGAGCTATTGTCTTTACCAAGTGCCGGTAAAGTGGCCTTGATGTTTGACTATGACGCTTGTTGGTCGTTGGACATTCAGCCGCAATCACGGGCTTATCGTTATTTGTTTTGGTGTTATCGCATGTATGAAGCATTGCGTGAATTGGGCTTGTCCGTTGATATCATTCCTGCCAATGCTTCTTTGGACTCCTATCCAATGCTGGTGTTACCAGCGCAAGCCCATATTAGTGACGATCTGCTAAAACGTTTAGAGGCATTTGATGGTGTGTTATTGGCTGGTCCAAGAACGGGCAGTAAAACCTCGAGTTATCAGATTCCAGAAAATCTAGCACCAGGTCCATTGGCCAAATTAATACCATTGCAGGTAGAGCGAGTTGATGCTTTGCCAAATCATACTCAATTAGCGGTTTCTGGTGTATGGGGAGAAGGTTCGCTCAAACATTGGCATGAGCAAATCGCCACTGACTTACCTTGTTTGTTAAAAGACGATTCTGGTAACCCTGTGCTGGTTGGCAAAAATCAACATTATTACCTAGGCTCATGTTTGGACAAGGGCGCATTGAAAGCCAGTTTGGTTAAGTTAACTGAAAAAGCGGGTTTAGCAAGCTATTACTTGCCGAAAGGTTTAAGAATTCGTGAGAGAGGCGAGCTTATTTTTGTCATGAATTACGCTTCTCGTACGATTGATTTCGCACCCGAAGGAGCAGAATTGCTGATAGGTAGTCGTCAAGTTGGAGCGGTGAATGTAGCAATTTGGAAGAAAACAGCCAGCAGCAAAAAATAAAGTGGAACTAAGTTTCTTTTATTGAAAAAAACATAAAATTATTCGATACTGAAACTTGGTTCCAGTAAATAAAAAGAAAAAGAGGACTTGCTCAAAATGAAAAAGATCCAATCTATGTTGGTCGGCGCTATGGCAATGACCGCAGCTTCATTGGTTAATGCGGGCACTTTGGTGATCAACTCGGATCAGGCTGATCCAGCACCGAAGAAAGCTTTCGCAGAGATCATTGAAAAATTTGAAAAAGAAAACCCTGATATCACAGTGAAATACAACCTTTATGATAAAGAAGGTTATAAAACCGCCATTCGCAATTGGCTATCTACCACTCCGCCTGACATTGTCTTCTGGTATGCTGGTAACCGTATGAAGGCTTTCGTTGAACGTGGATTATTTGAAGACGTGAGTGATATTTGGGATCAAAATGGCCTGAAGCAAACCATGTCTGCAGCCACTCCAGCCATGACGATTGATGGAAAGCAGTGGGGCATGCCATACACTTATTATCAATGGGGTATTTACTACCGTAAAGACATCTTTGAGAAATTGGGATTGTCTGAGCCGAAAACTTGGGATGAGTTTTTAGCAGTAAACGCCAAATTAAAAGCCAACGACGTCACACCTGTTACCATTGGTACTAAGTACCTATGGACTGCTGCGGGTTGGTTTGACTACTTAAACATGCGTACCAATGGTCTGGATTTCCACATTGACCTAATGGACGGTAAAATTCCATACACAGACGATCGCGTTCGTAAGACGTTCGAAAACTGGAAAGTCTTAGTGGACAATGGTTATTTCTTGGATAATCACGCGTCTTACTCTTGGCAAGAAGCTCAGCCTTTCTTATACAATGGCCAAGCAGCAATGTACTTGATTGGTAACTTCATTACGCCAAATTTCCCGAAAGAATTGGATGGTAAAATTGGCTTCTTTCAATTCCCACAAATCAATCCAAATGTAGGTATGTCTGAGGATGCACCTATGGATACTGTGCATATTCCAGCCAAAGCGAAGAACAAGGCGGATGCGCGTAAGTTCCTAGAATTTATGTCGCGTGCTGACAACCAAACTTTGGTGAATGCAGCTTTGATTCAGATTCCACCCAATGTGAATGCACAAGCACCGGATAACTACTTCCTAAATAAAGGGGTGGCAATGCTCAATCAGGCATCTGGTACGGCACAGTTTTATGACCGTGATACGGATCCAAGTATGGCGCAAGAGGGCATGAAAGGTTTCCAAGAATTTATGGTCAAACCTGAGCGCTTGGATGCCATTCTTAAGCGTCTTGAAAGAGCCAGAAAACGCGCTTTCCGTTAATTCAGTCTTTATAGACCTTATTTTTTAATGTTAAAGAGCCAGCTTCATTATGAAGCTGGCTCTTTTTTATTAAGATAAGTGTGAATAAATCACCTTCCTTAACATCTTGTATCACTTAATGTTTTTCAAGTGAAATAGGATATTTTTCAACTTAAATAAGTGTGATTCTCATAAAATATGTTATATCATAACCTTTCTTTTTGGGTTGAATAGGAATTAAGTCTGTGACTAGGCTATTTATTGTTTTATTGGGGTTGTTGAGTGGCTTGATCAGCGTGTCTGCGCAAGCACAACCAACCGCAAGTAATACTCTTTCGATCAGTGCTGCGTTTGAATTCACTAGCATGGATCCTTCTAAAAATGGTTACATTTTCAGTCGCATGCAGGTGATTGAAACCTTATTAGATGTCAATGCTAAGGGCGAATTGGTGCCTGCATTGGCCAGTGATTGGAAGGTGAGTGATGACGCGAAAACCTGGACATTTACACTGCGTGATCAAGTGACCTTCCATGATGGTAGCCCGCTTAATGCTGATGCTGTTGTAAAGAGTTTAGAGATTGCCTTGAAAAAGCACGGTGCTTTACGCAAAGCGCCTATTGTCGCTATTAAGGCGTTAGACCAAAAAACGGTCGTCATTGAGTTGAGCAAACCTTATGTGGTGCTGGGTGCTGTCTTAGCCAATTATGCAAATGCCATTTTGTCTCCTTCCGCTTATGGTAAAGAGGGCGAGGTGTTAGCTTTATCGGCAACTGGCCCGTATCAATTATTGCAATTTTCACCACCACATAAGCTAGTGGTGGAAAAATTTGATGATTATTGGGGTAAAAAAGCCAGCATTCCTTATGCTAGTTATCTAACGGGTCACCGTGCGGAAAGTCGAGTGCTACAAGCTCGTAGTGGTCAGGCGGATGTGGTCTTTGGATTAGACCCTGCCAGTTTGCCCTTGTTAAAGCGTATGCCAAACCTGTCTCTGCATTCAGATGCCATTCCTCGCACCATTGTGATTAAACTGAATTCGGGCGACCCTCAGTTGAAAGACGTGAAAGCACGTCAGGCACTTAGCTATGCATTAAACCGTTCTGGTATTGCTGCTGGCGTGTTGCGCATTCCTGGTGCTGGCACAGAACAAATCATGCCGGCTTCTATGGGCGATTGGTATTTAAACATTGCTAATCAGGAAGAGAATGGTCAGCAAAAAGCCTTGTCTTTACTCGCTGAATTGGGTTGGCAGAAAAATGCTAATGGTTACCTAGAAAAAGACGGCAAAGAGTTTTCCATTCGTTTGATTACCTATGCGGATCGTCCGGAGTTGACTACGGTTGCGACTGCCATTCAGGCACAATGGGAAGCCATTGGGGTCAAAACCAAAGTGGATGTGACTAATTCAAGTGCTATTCCAATGGGACATCAAGACGGTTCATTGCAAGCGGCTTTGATTGCGCGTAATTATGGTTTCATTGCTAATCCATTGGCGGTGATTATGGCGGATTACGGCAGCAACGGCGGTGGCGACTGGGGAGCAATGAATTGGCATAATGCAAAAGTCAGTGAGTTGGTGAGCAAGTTAGAGAAAACCGCGGACCCTGACATTTTCCGTCAATACGCTCAGCAAGTGGCGCAATTGATTTACGATGAGCGTCCAGTCATTCCTGTTACTTCCTATGTGCAGCAAACGTCAGTGAGCAATCGCGTAAAAGGTTTCCATTTTGATCCTTTTGAACGCAGCTTCTTTATCAATGACATGGAGTTTGTGCGTTAATGAAGTCGATGCTTTTTAAGCGACTATTACAACTGATCACTGTGGTATGGGGCGTAGGCACATTAACTTTTGTGTTGATGCGCTCTTTGCCGGGTGACATGGCGTATCGCATCGCTGCTAGTCGTTATGGACAAGATAATGTGGATTCACAGGCAGCGGCTTTGGTGCGTGAAGAGCTAGGGTTAGATCAAAGTGCTTTTCAGGCCTATTGGCATTGGTTAACGGATTTGCTTCAGTTTAATCTAGGCAATTCTCTAGTCAGTGGTTTGCCTGTGATGGAGTCAGTACAACATATGTTGGGCCATTCTTTACTGTTGGCTTTGGCTGGCTTGTTGGTATCTATCTTAATTGCTGTGCCATTGGGCATACTGTCTGCTTGGCGAGGCAATCCTTTGGACTCTGTTTTAATGGGGTTGTCGAGTGCAGTGCGTGCCATGCCTGTGTTTGTACTTGGTGTGTTATTTGTATTGTTGTTCGCCCTGCATTGGGGTTGGTTCCCTGTGGCGGGTTACGGTACTTTCGCGCATTTGGTATTGCCAGCAGTGACATTGGCCATCAGTTTGGCGGCCGTATCCAATCGTGTGGTCAGAGATTCAGCAAAACAGACCTTCCAGTCTATTTTCTATCAATTTTCCAAGGTGAAAGGCTTAACCAGTTGGCAGACGTTTCGTCGTCATGGTGTTCGTAATATTGCTGTCCCCGTGGTGGCCTTTTTAGGGATTCAGCTAGTGAGCATGATTGAAGGCATCGTCATGATCGAGTCTTTATTCTCTTGGCCTGGAATTGGTCATGGTTTGGCACATGCTATCTTTGCGCGAGACATTCCTGTTATTCAAGGGGCGGCATTAGCTATGGGCGTAGTGTTTGTGTTGCTTAATACTTTTGTCGATCTATTATGTTTGTGGATTGATCCACGTGGAGGAGAGCAATGAGCATGAGTTTACGTTCTTCTCAATGGTTTGGTTTAAGTATTTTGCTTGCCTTATTGGCTTTTGCTTTGTTGGGTATGAATTTTTCATCTTACAACATCGCTCAGCAAGATCTGAACGCCATATTGCAACCACCTAGTGCCCAACACTGGTTAGGTACGGATCATTTTGGCCGCAGTATGCTAAGCCGTATGGCGCATGCGGTGGCCTTGTCATTTGCCTTGGGGCTACTTTGTGTAGTGACTTCGGCTATTTTAGGGACTGTGCTTGGTGTGACGTCGGTATGGGCGGGTAAGCGAGTGGATCAGGCTTTGGCTATTGTGGTCAATATTTTACTGGCGCTGCCGGGGTTGGTTATTGTGCTGTTGTTTGCCGCGATTGCGCCAGGTTCATTTTGGGTGCTCTATTTGGCCATTTCTCTGGTGCAGTGGGTCGAGTATTTTCGTGTTACTCGTGCTATTACGCAAAATGTCATTCAAAGTCCTGCACGTCAGTCTTCCAAAATGATGGGGTTTGGTACTTGGTATCAGTTCAAACGTCATATTTGGCCTGCGATTGCGCCCTCGGTGTTTACCTTAGCTGCCTTTGGTGGGGCTAATGCAATTTTGACCATGGCTTCATTGGGTTTTGTTTATGTCGGTATTCAGCCGCCTCTCGCTGAGTTGGGCTTAATGACAGTGGAGTTGTTTCCTTTTTACAGTGAAGCGCCTTGGGTATTGGCTCAACCTTTGATTGTCATCGCTCTGATGGTATTGGGTTTTCATCTATTGGCAGGTAAACGAGCATGACAAGTTTATTAAATGTGACTAATTTGGCTGTGTATGCAGGCAATATTTGCTTGCTTGAACCCATCAGTTTTCGTCTTGAAAAAGATCAGCCGCTGACCATTCTTGGGCAAACAGGTTCAGGTAAGAGTCTGTTGGCACAAGCTATTATGGGGTTATTGCCAGAAGAATTATCGGTTTCTGGAGACATAGAGGTTTTTGGAAAATCCTTAACCCTCGCGCAACGTCGAGCCTTATGGGGCCGGGAAATGGTAATGTTACCTCAAGAGCCTTGGCATGCTTTAGACCCTTTGATGAAAGGTGTGAATCAAGTATCTGAGGTTTATCATTTGGTGCAAGGTGAGACGAAACTTGATGCCAATATTCATGCCCAACAAGACCTGCAACAGGTGGGATTGGCTGACAATGGACATAAGCGTCCCGGTCAGTTGTCTGGCGGTATGGCGCAGCGTTTGGCCATTGCAGCAGCCACCGCGGCGGGGGCAAATTTGATACTGGCAGATGAGCCAACCAAAGGTTTGGATGTGAATCGTCGTGATGGCATTGTGCGTTTATTGCAATCTCGTTCAGCTGGCGGTGGTTTATTGACCATCACCCACGATGTAGCCATTGCTCGACAGCTGGCGGGTCGTATGATGGTTATCAAGGGCGGTAATTTGGTTGAGCATGGCGATGCCATCGACATTCTAAACCAACCTAAAGATGCCTACACCAAAGCCTTAATTGCCGCTGAACCAAAACAATGGACGCATGCGCCAAGCGCAAGACTTTCCAATGAAAAAGTGGTGGAAGTGAGCGATTTAGCTTTGGAGCGTGGTGGTAAACGCCTGTTTGATTCCGTGTCTTTTAATGTTCATCAGGGCGAAGTGGTTGGTGTGGTTGGTGACAGTGGCTGTGGTAAGTCTTCTCTTGGGGATGCTTTACTTGGTTTGTTGCCATTACAAGCGGGTGATGTCAAAAAGTGCTTAGATAATACCCAGCCTTATCAATGGTTGAAGTTGTATCAGGATCCACCATCTGCCTTTACGGCCAGTGTTACCTTGCAGCAATTGCTTGATGACTTGGTAAGACTACACAAGATAGACAGGGCTCGTATTCCTGTGTTGATGAAACGTTTGAATTTACCAGAAGGTATATTGACGCGTAATTGTCTTGGTGTGTCAGGAGGTGAGCTGCAACGCTTTGCGATTCTTCGTGCTTTGTTGTTAGACCCTGTTTTTTTATTCGCTGATGAACCCACTTCGCGATTGGATCCGATAACGGCTCAGCAAGTGACGGAACTTCTAGTGGAACTGGCTCGTGAAACGGGATGCTCTGTACTGTTAGTCAGCCATGACCCTGATCTTGTGGCGAAAACCTGTGATCAGGTGATTAAGTTAACAGCTTAAGTTGATGACAGGATAATTTGCCTTATCTTGCAAGCTAAGCCCAAGTCGTTCATGACTTGGGCTTTTTTACCTGCATTTTGCTTTAATTCTCATATCCTGTGTGGTCTAATTTTCCTGATATATCAAATTATTAGGATGCCATAATGTCATTAAATAAAATCGTTTTGTTGCCAGTTGTTTGTTTGATAACGAGCTTCTCTTCCAGTCTGTTGGCGTTTGATGATTATTGCACACCCAAATTAAACACCTACATTAAAAATGTTCAAAAAACGGTGGATTCAAAATACATTTCCCAGCGCCAAAAAGAGGTGGCGCAAAAAATACTGGATAGAGTAAAAAATAGCCGTAATGATACAAAAGATTGTGTTTTATTAGATAAATTATTGCCATAAATTCAGCGCAGTTTAATAAAACTTCAAATGTCTGTTATCGGCTAAAGGCTTGTTTAAAGGAAAGTAAGAATAAGCCTCTGTACTTGTCTTGATAGGCTATTATTTAGAAAGCCCGCAAGAGAACTACTTAGATGTTGATTATTAGTGCAACAAAGAAGCTATTGTATTGGCCAATAGACTTGTTCGTGTTTTTCTTAATGCATTGATATAAAAATTATTAAAGGGTCATGGAGAGATGTTATGTCTAAAGTAGAGGCCACGTTAAAAATTGCACAATCTTTGATGGCTGCACCCTATGCTGCTTTGGTATATCAAAACGGGCAAATCGTTTCTAATGGTAAATTAAAGCACTATTCTTTCGCCGATGCTTTGGCCACCAATTTGGCCATGCAAGGTTCTCATCGCATTGTCGATATTGAAACCGAAGTGGATTTGCCTCCGATTCTTCGAGACATATCGTCATTGCGACTTTGTTTTGTTGAGCCTATTAAGCAGTGTCGCGCGACTTTAGTTTGTCTTGGTGAAGAGCCTTATTCAAGAACAGGAGCGAATCTTGACCAAGATTTGGAAGCTTTGGTGAGTTTGCTTGCGACGATTTTGTCCGGTCAAAGTGGAGGCATTGCTCGTCAAGATCTGTTGAACCTACACGATAATATCCCGGCATTTGTCGCTCTAGTCGACAAAGATTTGCGTTATGAATTTGTTAATGAAACCTATGAGCGTCGTTTTTCCTTACCAAGACAGGAAATTATCGGCAAGCGTATTCCTGAACTCATACCAGCAGAATATTTCTCGAAAATTAGCGACAAACTTGCTGAGGGTCTGTTGGGTAAACCTGTGAACTATAATTATCAAGTGAACATTGGTGATAATAAAGAGCAGCGTTTTATTCAATCATCCTATGTACCAAGATTCGAAAATGGTCAGGTAACAGGTTTATATCTATGCATGCAAGATATTACTGCTCAACGGCGTACCATAAACACGCTTAAATCCTTGCATAGTGTGACTGCCGACAGTGAGTTATCACTCGATGAAAAGTTACAAAAAATACTGTCAGTTGGCTGTAAGCAGTTTTCTTTGCCTTTTGGCTTGATCAGTAAAATTGATGGTTCGCTGTATGAAGTTAAACATGCTTTTACGCCAAATGGAGAGGTGCCTGTTGGGGCAACCTTTGAACTTGATGGAACCTATTGCGTTCATACCTTAAACAATGACTTGCCAACGGCCTATCATCATACCGGAATCAGTGAAATTCAAAACCACCCATGTTATCAAGCGTTTGGCTTGGAAGCTTATATTGGCATTGTTATCTATGTGGATAATCAGCGCTATGGAACATTAAACTTTTCCAGTCCTAACCCTAAGTTTGAAGCATTTGGAGAAGATGACTTTGAGCTGATGAAGCTATTAGGACAGTGGGTTGGTAATGCGATAACGACTCACCTTGCTGAGGTCAAAATTAAACAAGCTAAACGTCAACAAGAGTTGATTTTAGAAGCCGTTCATGAAGGGATATTTGGTATCAGCTTAGAAGGTGAAATTACCTTTGTAAATACGGCTGCTTGTAACATCTTAGGCTATTTATCAGAAAACATATTAGGTAAAAATATACTCAACCTTGTTAACACATCTGAGCCAAGTTACTTATCCTGCCAACCTGTTTTGACCGCTATTCAGCATACTTTGTCATCTGGACAACAGAGTCAAGTCAGAGCAGAGCACGTCTCACAAACGGGGGAGCAATTTGTTTGTGAGTATTCCTGTATGGCGGTTCGTGATGAGCAGAATCGTATTACGGGGGCTGTGGTTTCCTTCCAAGATAGAACGGAACAAATTCATGCTGAACAAGATTTGCGTGAGCAGAAAAAAATGTTCGAGTCTTTGTTCATGAATGCACCAGAAGCCATAGTCTTTGTCGACCATCAGCGTGTTATCAAAATGGTGAATCCTGCTTTTTGTGACATGTTTGGTTATCAAGTTGATGAAGTGATTGGTCAAACGACTGAACATTTGTATGCCGCTGAAAGTGATTATGTGGATTTAGGTCATAAATATTATGGCGAACAGCACATTGAATCAGACCGATATCTAGCCGCTTATCGTAGCAAACAGGGGGGGATTTTTCATGCGGAAACCATAGGCAGTCGTATTGAGGACCAGGATGGACAGTTGCTTGGCTACATAGCCCATGTGCGTGATGTGAGTCAGCGTCTTGAGGTTGAGCGTAAAATGATCAATACCAATATACGCTTGTCGATTGCTGCAGATGCGGCTGGTATTGGTGTGTGGGAATTTGATTTAGCTGATCGTCACTTGCAATGGGATGATTGGATGTACCGTTTATATGGTATTTCAAAAGACCACAAAACCTCGCCTATGGAAGTATGGGAAGCGAGTGTTCATCCAGAAGACAGAGAGAAGCTGCAAGAAATTCTCAGTGGCATTGAGCAAAGTGGTTTTCAAGTAGAAAATCAACAAGAAGCATCCGCTATTGCGCAAAAATTGGATTTTGATTTTCGTATTACTCGTCGTGATGGACAGTTACGTTATCTTAAATCGAATGCAGCCGTATTGTTTGACGAGCAAGGTGTCGCCACTCGTTTAGTTGGTGTGAACATGGATATCACGTCACGTAAAGAAACGGAGGAATTACTCCGTACCGCGAGTGAACAGGCGGTGGCGGCCAGTAAGGCGAAAAGCAACTTTTTAGCCACCATGAGTCATGAAATCAGAACGCCATTAAATGGTGTACTTGGGATGGCTGAACTGATGGCGGGAACCAAATTAGATCGAGAGCAAAGCGAGCAATTACGTGTGTTGCGAGACTCAGGTGAAAGTTTGTTGGAGTTGATTGACGGTATTCTAGATTTTTCTAAGATTGAGGCTGGTCACTTGTCTATTGAACGGGTGGATTTTGATCTGGAAAAAGCCATCTTTGATGTGGTGCGATTACTGATGGTGAAAGCGGAGGAGAAAGGCATTGATTTATTGGTTGAGTATCAAGATTCCTGTCCGCGTTATTTGGTAGGTGATGTTTTCCGTATTAAACAAGTCCTCACTAATTTGGTCAGTAATGCGATTAAATTTACTCATGTGGGACATGTGCTGATTTCTGTCAAAGGTCAGACCGATAAGCAAGGTCGCGTTTCTTTTGTGATGAGTATTTCTGATACAGGAGTGGGCATAGCGAAAGAGGCTCAACCACATTTATTCAATGCTTTTGTACAGGCTGATAGTTCAACAACGCGTAAATTTGGTGGTACAGGGTTGGGGTTAGCCATCACCAAGCAATTGGTTGGATTAATGAATGGCAGTGTAGCATTGGATAGTGAGTTAAATATTGGTTCCTGTTTTAGTGTCTCGTTAACCTTACCTGAAAGTCATGCCAAACCAAGGCCAGAAGTTGTTGCCGATGAGGCTTTATTGGTCGGCAAGAAAACCATTGTTATTGATGACAATGAAACCAATCTAACCATTCTTAAAAACCAATTATCTTCTTTCGGTATTGCGGCGCATACCGAGTCGAAACCACAAAAAGCCTTATCTCGAATTCATGGGGCTTACGATAATAATCAAGCCTACGAGATCATTATATTGGACTACATGATGCCCGAACTAGATGGCCTAATGCTATCAAGAAAAATTCGTGAATTATGTGGTTCTTTATACCAGCCAATTATCTTGATTACTTCTTCAGCCGGCTTGTTGTCTCATCAAGAATTAACGGATGCAGGGATAAACTTGTGTATTGCAAAGCCCATGGGGGCCAGAAGCTTGAAGAAAGGCCTTGCTTATTGTTTGTCCAAAGACGTTTTGGCTTATCAGGTCATTAGCGACGATCAGACTGCCATAGAAGAGGTTAGTTCTGAACAAACGCTTAGCAAACGAGACTCTCGTGACCGTATTTTGGTAGTCGAGGATATGAAAGCCAATATGGCGGTTGCTCATGGCGTATTGAGCCGCATGGGTTTTGAGGTAATTGAAGCAACGAATGGTGCTATCGGTGTGGAATGTTGGCAAGAATATCATCCAAATTTGATTCTGATGGATTTACACATGCCTGTGATGGACGGTTTAACGGCCATGAGGCACATTCGACAAGCGGAAAAAAATCAGCAATTAAAAAAACGTGTGCCGATTTTTGCGCTAACGGCCGACATTATGCCTGAAACCTCAGCTGAAGTTTTTCGTGCTGGTGGTGATGGTGTCCTTCCTAAACCTTTTAAACAGATTCATTTGTCTCAGATTATTGAAGAGTGGTTGCCAAATCATGACCATGATTCATTAGGCGGTGAAGATCTTATACAGCCTGCTCAGTTGGAAGCAAAAGATAGTGTGATTGATATTAGCGTTCTGCATGGTTTAAAGGAGGCGCTAGGAGGTGATATCCGTTTATTAGTGAATGCTTTCTTCGAAGATACGGAGAGTTTGATGTCTCGCTTTGATGAGATTCATTATTCATCAGAAGCAGCAGAAAAAATTAGTCAGTTAGCGCACAGTTTAAAATCTGTCAGTCAGAATGTGGGGGCAATGGCATTATCTGAATTGGCTGCTAGGCTTGAAATACAAGGACGCGAAGGAGAGATTATGGATTACGCACAGCAAGCGAAGAATCTTAAGGTTATGTATCAAAAAGTGAAAAATGAATTAAATCGTGTGATGGTCGAATTATGAAAGTACTAATTGCCGATGATACTAATACGGATCGTTTGTTGCTGAAATTGCTTTTGAGCAAGCTTGGATGTGATGTGATTGAAGCCAGAGACGGTTTAGAGGTAATTGAAGAGTATCAAAGCCATATTAATGACATTGATCTTATTTTGGTTGATGTGCAAATGCCCAAGATGAATGGTTTTGCTGCAGTTAAGCAGATTCGCTCCTTACAACAAGAGGGTGGGCAAGAGTGGTTTCCCATCATCTTTCTGAGTGCCAGTGATGAGGAAGGTGATATTGAAGACGCGATTCACGCCGGTGGTGACGACTACCTGATTAAACCCATCAGTCAAAAAATCCTCTCTGCCAAAATGCTAGCGATGAGGCGAATAGCGGATATGCGTGGCCGCCTCGTTGCCTCTAACAAGATGCTTGAAGAGTTGGCATCAACGGATCATTTAACTGGCGTCGCTAACCGTCGCAGTTTTGAGGTGATGCTGGATGATGCGTTAGAAAGTGTTGATAGTGAAGGCATATCCATTGCGTGCGGTATATTTGATTTGGATAAATTTAAACACATTAATGATGCTTATGGTCATGATGTGGGTGACAAGGTGCTTATTGAGATAAGCAATTGTGTTCGAGATAATCTATCTGAAAAGGATAAGTTGGGACGTTTAGGTGGCGAGGAGTTTGGTTTGATTCTGTTTGATGATCATCAAGATAAGCTGGTTAAGCGTTTAGAGCATATTCGATCGAAAGTTGAAGAATGCGTGATAAAGAGCAAACAAGAGGAGATTAAGGTAACCATTAGCATGGGAGCAGTCGTTTTATCCCCCGAGTTGAATACTAAGCGTAAAGTGCTTAAGCGAGCGGATGAGCTCTTGTATAAAGCCAAGGATCAAGGCCGTAATAGATTGTTGATGTAGCATGGGGGCGTTATAATCCCGCGCACTTAAAATTGAATAAAACGAAACCCTATGAATACCGATTTTTCCATACTTTCCGCTACCTTGTTATTTCTCTTTGTTATTGATCCTTTTGGCAATATTCCTATTTTATTAGCAGCCATGAAAGGCGTGGCGCAAAGACGCCAATCGCAAATCGTCCTGCGTGACGGCATCATTGGTTTGGTCATTCTAGTGTGCTTTTTGTTTTTCGGGGCAGAGTTTTTGGCTTTATTGCATTTGGAAACCGAGTCGATTTCGATCGCTGGTGGTGTGGTGCTATTTGTCATTGCCTTAAAAATGATTTTTCCCAGCGTGGTTCAAGCAGATAAACATCAACCCCTAGAGCCTTTTATTGTTCCTATCTCTATTCCTATGCTAGCAGGTCCATCTACTTTGGCGACTTTGTTGGTTATGGTAAAAAGCTATCCACAACAACAAACGGGTTTATTAATTTCTGTCTTTGCTGCTTGGGGAATCTCTGTGGTGATTTTAGCCTTGGCACCTTTATTGAATCGCATTTTGAGAGAGAAGGGCTTGGCTGCCCTCGAACGATTGATGGGGATGTTGTTATTAATGATGGCTGTTCAAATGCTGGTTAATGGTGTCCGTAGTCTCTTTACCCATACTATGGCTGCACTTTGATTGGTGTTTGAGGATGTTAAGCGCTTGCTCTATTGAGGTAGAGCAAGCTCATGTTTGGCAACCAAAACCCCGTTTAGGTCACAGTAAATAAAGTCACCCGATTCAATATGAATGCCAGCAAAACTTAAGGCCTTACCTATGTCTCCTAAGCCACGTTTTTCAGTGGGCATGGGGTGAGCACATAATGCTTTAATGCCAATGTTTAATTCGGCTTGAGCCGCCACATCACGAATGGCGCCATAGATGACAAAGCCTTCCCAGCCATTATTTACCGCTTTTTCTGCTAACATATCACCTAATAGGGCACGACGTTTACTACCGCCGCCATCCACTACCATTACTTTGCCACGACCATCTTGACTGACTAACTCGCGAACTCGACTATTGTCCTCAAAGCAAGCCACAGTAACAGCTTGACCATAAAAATGCGTCTTTTTACCAAACGATTGAAAAACTGGCTCGGCTATGTCGATTTCTTTTGGATAGAGATCACATAAATCGGGCAGTAAATCTTTCATAAGCTTTCCTCATCTTTTGGATTTATTGTTCTTTGACTTTAAAAGCACTATCAGAATTTAACCACTTTCGTCTTAGTATAATGAGTATAGACAAAGGTGATAAAAGTTATTCTGGATTCAGTTCACTGGTATCAATTAACTCGTATTCGGCGGCGATCTGCAGTAATTGCACGATCAATTCGTCTGGTGGAAGTAGATGCAGGGCAGAATGTTGTCCTTGATCTTCAAATGCTTCGTTTAGATCGACACCATGTTCATTAAACCATTGATGGATACTAAGTATCTCAAAGCTTGGGTCTAAAGCTTTGGTATCGTAAGTGGCTTCTACTAATTTAGAAAGCATTTCTGGATCCAGTGCATAAATGACATCTGTGTCAAATTCATTGGTCCATTCAGCCAATATATCACTGGCTTCAAAACCGAATTCATAAAGCTGTTGTTCGTCCAAATCCTGAGCATTTGGCTCAATTGTATAATGATGAAGCCAGTCATCATCTGGTATGACTAGGACCTCTTTCACTTGAGCGTCATGGGTTGACCAAGTAAATAATAAAGGGAAAGTAGGATCGTCAGGAGAGTTGGCGACAGCTGTGATGAATATAGGTAAACTTGCCATAATTTAGAACCATGCTTGTTAAGGAAGAAAAATGACCAGCCGAATCAAGATCAGCAGTGCATTTGATGGTGGAAATATCTCTGTTATTAATGCCTTAGAGCCGGACAATATTAGAGTAAAGATCCCTCATGATACAAACTCTAAATTTTTGCAGTGGTTTTATTTCCGTCTTCAAGGAGGCATGGGTGAAGAATGTGTGATTTATTTTGACAATGCCAGTGAGGCAGCTTATCCGGACGGATGGGTGGATTATCAAGCTGTCGCATCCTATGACAGGGAAGAATGGTTTCGCGTGCCGACCGATTATCAAGATGGAAAATTAGTGATTCGTCATCAGCCAGAACAGGACAGCATTTATTATGCTTATTTCGCACCATACAGCTATGAGCGCCATTTAGACATGATAGCGTGGGCGGCGAGTCATCAAGATTGTATAACGCATCATCTTGGTGAAACGGCTGAAGGTCGTGATATTACTATGTTGGAAATTAGTCAAACTCAAGGTTTGGCAAAGAATGTTTGGATTATCGCCAGACAACATCCTGGAGAAACCATGGCGGAGTGGTTTGTAGAAGGATTGTTGGAACGTCTTTTTGATGAATCTCACCCAATTGCGCGCAGTTTATTACAAAGTTGTCGTTTTTATGTGGTGCCTCACATGAATCCTGATGGGGCAGTGCATGGTAACTTACGGGTTAATTCTAAAGGTGTAAATTTGAATCGTGAGTGGAAAAATCCAACTCAAGAATTCAGTCCAGAAGTCTTGGCAGTACAGACGAAAATGGCGGAAACCGGGGTGGATTTGTTTCTGGATATTCATGGTGATGAAACTTTGCCTGTTAACTTTGTTGATGGTTGTAAAGGTATTCCGTCCTTTGATGCACGTATGCAAGGCATGGAAACCTTGTTTGAAGATGTTTTTAAAGTGGTCAGTCCAGATTTTCAGACCGATATTGGCTATGCAGCAGATCAGTTTGGAGAGGCGAATTTGACCGTTGCCACCAAATGGGTAGGTGAAACATATCGCTGTTTGTCATTTACCTTAGAAATGCCTTTTAAAGATAATCAGAATTTGCCCGATGACATAGTAGGATGGTCTCCTGAAAGAGCGAAAATATTAGGTGCGGATGTACTTTATCCAATATATCAAGTTATTCATAGTGCCTACATGAAGGTCTAACCTCACTTTTTGTTGTTGATTTATTAGGAAGATAAACATGCCAAAGGCAAGTGAAATCAAAAAAAATGCTGCCATTGAATTCGAAGGCAAAACCTACATAGTGAAAGACGTTGAACGCTCAGTCCCGCAAGGACGTGCAGGTGGTAGTTTATACCGCATGCGCATGTATGATGTGGTGTCGGGTCGAAAATTGGATGAAACTTTTAAGGATTCTGACATGATCAATCTGGCGGATTTGATTCGTCGTCCTGTCATGTTTTCCTATCTAGATGGCGAAGAGTATGTCTTTATGGACAGTGAGAATTTCACGCCATACAACTTAAATCAACGCAGTATCGAAGAAGATATTCTATTCTTAAATGAAGAAACCAGTGGCATTCAAGTGGTGTTGGTCAATGATATACCTGTCGCATTGGACATGCCAACCAATGTTGAGTTGGAGGTTATTGAAACGGATCCGTCTATTAAAGGCGCTTCGGCAACATCGCGAACTAAGCCCGCCGTACTTTCAACCGGTGCAGTGGTTCAGGTGCCTGAGCACATTTCAACCGGTGATCGCATTAAAGTTAATATTGACGAGCGTAAATTTGCTGGCCGCGCAGAAAAATAACAGGCATTCATATCGTTCATCAGCAATATGACAGGAAATCAGGATAGTTTAGGGGCGCAGGAGCAATAACATCTTAAGATGTCTTCCCTAGCAAAGTGATTAATAGCAGCTTAGCTACTTTTAATCGAGTAGAACTGAGAGAGGGTTATATTGTCTCAAGGTGCAATAGTAGCTTTCTTTCTAACTGTGTTTTCCTATAAACAGTTGTTAACACAGGGATTCTTTGTCAATTTGAGGTTTAAAATGACGTTGCATCGTAAATTAATCTTAGCCAGTTGCTCTACACTGGTAGTGGCGGCTTGTGTCTTGGCGCTGATCTCCATCACTTCAATGCGTAATCAGATCCTAAATGATTTAGAGATCAGTATGCATCAGTATGGCGTGAGTAGTGCGAGTCGAATTAGCAGCTGGTTGGAGGGCAAGCAACAAGTAGTGCTGTCTATGAAAAAAATCATAGAAAGTGATCCTACGGATGATCAAGCCATTGTCGATGCTTTAATTCAAGGTAAGATTGCTGGTGATTTTATTAGTGTTTTGTATGGTACAGATCAGGGAGACGCTTACCGTGTAAATGGTAAGAATACAAAAGCAGGTTATGATGTAAAAGCTCGTGACTGGTATCAAGTGGGAGCAAATTCTAATGCTCCTACCATTACCGAACCTTTTTTTGCTGCGACTTCTAAAGTGTTTATTTTGTCAGCGGTGGATCAAGTTCAATCTGATGGTAAATTTTTGGGTGTAGTAACGGCCAATGTTGCCTTAACAGGTATCAATGAAGTGGTATCCAGTTTAAAAGCGCCAGGCAATGGTTTGGCTTTTATTGTGTCTGATTCAGGCAATATTATTTCTTACCCAGATGGTAGTTTAAATAACAAGCCGTTGGAAGAACTGCAGTCGGAACTGAATTTAGCGCAAATCCAAGAAAATATTCGTACCGAGGCTTTAGACGAAGTCAGTGTTAATGATGCTGATTATTTGATGTCGTCTGTACGTATCGAGGGGACTGAGTGGTCCATGGTGTCATTGGGCAATAAATCTATTTTATTGGCTCCTATTCAAAAGCTAATGTTATATCAAATCATTACAGTTATTGTGTTGATTGTAGTATCGACAGTGATATTGAGTTTGTTAATTCGTTATTTACTGACTGACTTGCTAAAAGTATCAACTGCTCTAGAGGATATTGCTCAAGGCGATGGTGATTTGACTGTTACGATTGATACGAAAAGCCAAGATGAAGTGGGTAAACTGGCCAATAATTTCAATGCCTTTGTGTTGAAGTTGAGAGACATTATTAAGAATATAGATGAGTTAAGTAATATTCTATTTGAGCAGTCTCAAAGCAGTGCTCAATCCGTTGCTGAAAGTACCAAGCGATTGAACCGTCAGCAGGATGAAATGGTATCGGTTGTGGCGGCAGTTGAACAAATGACAACGGCAACACAGGAAATTGCTACCAATGCTGAACAAACAGCGTCACAGGCCAATGATACGGTAGAAGTCAGTAGCAGTGGTCAAGCTCTTGCTAAAACCAGTTTGTCCTCTATCAATCAGTTGGCGCAAGAAGTAACTTTGGCAACAGAAGTAATCACCGAATTGAATCAACAAGGCGATAAAATCAATTCGATTGTTTCCACAATCAGCGATATCGCAGAACAGACCAACTTATTAGCGTTGAATGCTGCCATCGAAGCAGCACGAGCGGGAGAACAAGGTCGAGGTTTTGCTGTAGTGGCAGATGAAGTGCGTGTGTTGTCACAGCGTACTCATACTTCTACTGAAGAAATTTCTTCTATGATTTCCAGTTTACAAACCACAACTGCAAAAGCAGTAGATGTGATGGCTTTGTGTCATAAGTTGGCTTCTACTAGTGTGGAGGATACGGAAAAATCAGGTAGTAGCTTTGTGGAAATCGCAAAATCTATTGATATGATTAATGGCATGACAGCGCAGATTGCTACGGCGGCGGAAGAGCAGACCAGTGTGATCAGTGAGATAGGCCAAAATACCTATGCCATTCGCGAAGTGTCCACTCAATTACAAGATGAAATGGGCGAGGGATTAGCGCAAGCCAATAAACTTAAAGAACTGGCAGAAAACCTGAGAGGCCAAGTAGATAAGTTTAAATTGTAGTTTGGGTGTAATGGACATGCGATAGCATGTTTACTATTTTAGGATGGGACATCTGATCAAAAAAAACGGGCCAGTTTGATTGCCCGTTTTTTTTATCCTTTATAAGTGTATTTTGACTATATGTCTTTAGTGTAAATGCACTGACTCTATGTAAAAGAAAACCCTCTGACAAGGAATTTGTCAGAGGGTTTAGGTGTTATGACATTTCGATTAGCTACTTAGAAAGAAGCATCTAATGCAACCCAGTATTCGCGTCCGTGATCAACAAAGCCGTATTCTTCGTCGGTAAACTCTTCATCTAGGAAGTTGTTCATACCAAGACTGACTCTCAAATGTTTGTTGATAGTGTAGTTAGCACCTAAGTCTACTAATTTGTAAGAAGGAGTTGGATCTTCTTCTTCATTGGTTTCACCATAATAGGTGCAGCTGGTCCATACTTTCAGCTTATCATTCACAGACCAATTGACAGAGGCAGTAGCCATATGAAGCGGTATGCTGGTTAGCGGAGAGCCTTTGTCATCACCTGTCAGTATTTCTGAGTCTGTGTAGGTGTAGCTAAGAGAAGCTGATACAGCGTCTGTTAAGTAAGCTTTTCCAGAAATCTCTAGGCCTTTGGTTTCAGCTTCGTCAACATTATACCAGCCTCGGTCCCTTGTACCTACTCCACTTGGGCATTCAATTTCTGCTTCAGAACAGTTTCCATTCTCGATTTTATCTTCGAAGTGATTATTAAACACAGTAATACTAGCTAATAGTTTATCATTTTCAAAAATAGCGCTGATTTCTGTATTAACAGAGGACTCTGGTTTTAAGCTTGCATTACCATATGTTGTTGCATTGTCTGATCGGATTGCCCAATCTTCGGACAATTGTCTTAATTTGGGGGCTTTATAGCCTGTGGATACGCCACCTTTTAAAGTTAGCGTTTCTGTAGCAGAAAAGACACCATATATCTTCGGGCTCAAATGGTTTTTGAAATTCTCATTTTTGTCGGCGCGTAAACCTGTGATTAATGAGAATTGATCTGTCATATACCACTCATCTTCTGCAAATAGAGATAATTGGTTGTTGGATAGCTCAGTTAGGCCGCTAGAAGAAAGGTTATCTTCGTCTTTAAGTTGTGCATCATTATAGCTACCACCAACGGATGTAATATGCTCTTCAGTTGGTAAAATCCAAGTGCTACTTAAAAGAGTGTTTTGAATTTTTACTTCATTTGTTCGATTCAAGTCGTCTTTTAAGTTTTTGGTTGTATCAATTTGTATATAACTGGAGTCTGTAATTTGCCCATATTTACCTGAATGAGTTAAAGCAATGGATTCTTTTTCGTTTTCTTGTTCTTCATCATCCTCCTCAAATAGTCTTTTTTGATGAATTTTAGTCAGATCAAGTCCGAAAGTATGGTTGTCGTTTGCTACTAAATTAAACTTAGCGTTCAAGTTGTTAATTTTTTTCTCTGGATTACCATCTTCAATCTCATCGGCTTCTTGATCATAGTATCCAATGTTTATTTGAGCACTTAAAACGTCTTTTAGAATGGGGCCAGATAAAGAAACGGAGCTCTTTTTAGAATCATTAAATTCACTACCTTCGGCTATTACAACTTCATGTCGAAGGGCACCAGTCCATTCATTACTGGTTTTCTTTGTAATTATGTTGATTACACCGCCAATTGCGCTTGAACCATATAGAGTAGACATCGGGCCACGAATGATTTCAATTCGCTCTATCATAGAAAGTGGTGGCATCCATTCTTGATCATAGCCATCAGCTCGTTTTGCTCTGGTTTCTCTGGAGGTTTGAGGACGTCCATCAATCATAAAGAGTGTGTAATCAGGTGCAAGCCCACGCATCTGAATGTTTGTTGAACCTGCTCCTGATGCTTGAGTGGCTCTAGCCAATTGAACCCCAGGCACGCTTTCGATGGCTTCTGCAAGGTCGCGATAAGCGCCTTTCTCGATGTCTTCTGCAGTAATAACACTAATGGAAGCAGGCGCTTCTGTGGTTTCTTGCTCAAAACCAGAGGCAGTGATAACAAGGTTATCTAGTTGTTCTTCAGCAAGAGCGGCATTGGAAATGGCGACGGCCATAGCGGTGAACGTCAGTACACAGTTTTTTTTCATTATGAAAGAAACTCCAAGTATGGGTGTGGTGTTTTTTTGTTTAAATGTTAATTGTTCTCATTATTGCATTAATTCCTATTTGGTTGTTGCAACATTGTGTTCCGCTTTGTGCAATGTATACAAATTACTGACATTAAAATGCTGTATTTAGGAAGACGTATTGCGAGATGAGTTCTGTTACTGTGCTAACATAGCAGCACAAATATCCAGTTTTTTGAGAAAAATCATGTCATTGCCACCTTGCGTAAGTTGCCAATCTGAATACGTATATCAAGATCACATACTATTGATTTGTCCCGAATGTGGTTATGAATGGAATCCGGATGAGGAAGAGAGTGTTAAGCTAGTGGACGCCAATGGTAACCTTTTGACAGAAGGTGACAAGGTAACGCTTATAAAAGACTTAAGAGTGAAAGGTCGTTCTCAAGTGTTGAAAATAGGCACGAAAGCCTTGGTTAGACGAATTAAAGACGCTAAAGATCATCAGTTGGACTGTCGTGTAGATGGGGCTGGTGAAATGTTTATTTCTGCACACTTTGTGAAGAAGTTGAATTAGATTGAGTTTGATTTTCTTGACTTATTTTGATTTAAGCTAAGTTTTTAATCTGATTAGTGATTATGAAAATATCTTGCCGTATTCAGTTTATTTTTGTTAACATTTTCCCGTGATAGACGTTTAAGTTCTCTCATTGTTGCAAAGCGTTTGCATGAGGAATATAAGTGAAAAATGTTAGTTTTTTGATTGCTGATGATAGTCCTTCTATACGATCGGTGGTGAAGAGTACTATTTATGATCAACTAGGAAGCCAAAGAATTTTATCTGCTGTCAATGGACTAACAGCCAAACTGATTTTACAGAAACAAGCCGTAGACATTATCATCTCGGATTTAGATATGCCTCATCTCGACGGCTTTCAATTGCTGTCATTTGTTCGTTCACATTCGAAATTGAAAGACACGCCTTTTATCATGATGACGTCGGAAGACAGCAAAGAATCTGTTGTTGATGCTATTCAGAAAGGTGTGACTCAGTATTTGGTGAAACCCTTTACATCAGAACGATTAGAAGAAGCTATTCGTCGTGCTTGGTATGGATCAGAACAAAGGCGTAGCGCACGTATTACGGATTTACCTCCTCATAGTCTAGAAGTGTCGTTTGACTTAGAAAAGTCAAAAAAAGGTTCAATCAAAAATCTGAGTAAAACTGGCATACTGATTGAGTTGCCTTATTCAGATGAAATTAAACTTTTTGCTAAATGTCGTGTTGCTTTTAAATTTTCCTTAGGTAAAAGGGGAACATTTAAAGTGACCGAGCTGGTTTATAACACGGTACGTATTGAAACAGCGGATTATTCCACGTCATCTAATACCATGTGCCATGTCGCCGTAAATCTTGATGCGGATGCCAGCCAGCAGGAGAGTATTAATCAACTCACTGAGTTGATGGATATTCTTACCTTGGAAGGTGTAAAGCATGCCACGGTAGAGCAAGAACTTGAGTCACTTGATTTTGAAGATTAACGAAGAGAACTGTAGCTAGTGCGCTGTTATTAATACAAGTTAGGGTAATGGCAAAGAATGTTGTTGAGCAATTTCCATAAATCGCTTTTTCACGTATTTCGGTAAGCTTGGTGGAATGATGAGTTCAGAGGAATCTGAGTCACCCACCTTGATTAACATGACCATACCCATAGTGAAATGAGGCTGGCATTTTACGCCGTAAAATCCGTTTACATCAAATTTCATTGTGATTTCTTCATTGATTGCGCCAGTGATTGCTTTGGCTTGGCGTGGTTTCATGAAGCGAATAATCTGGGCATTGTGGCCCAGATCCACGGCTTTAAAGGTAACAGTATCTCCTAATTTTAGTTGCAAAAAACTTGGTTCGAACACCATGTAACCAAGTTCCCCCTGGTTTTTCATCTCTACCTGATAATCTTGTGCTGTTGCATGAGAAATCATGAAAATGGATACGATAAAAAGTGATAAAAGTTGCATATCGACCTATCTATAGTTTTTATTGACTAGTTTGTTGAATTTAATTTTGTTGTTGTATTTAGTTCAGGTTCTTATCCTAGTATGGTCATAACATAATAGGGTGAAACTCATGTTGAAAAAACTATTTACTCTGAGCTTAGCACAACAACAAAGTCTGGATATTGAGATGTGGCAAGGTTGGGATGCTTGGGTCAGTGTTGATTTCAGTGACTATGAAAGCCTTTCTCATTAAGCATTTTTTGCTAAAGTGTGATGTGAAATAAAATGGATTTGAGGGATAAAAATGACACCAATGCAGTGGGCTTTGATTCTCACTTTAATGGCAGGAATGGCTATGCCATTTGGAGCCATCATTGCACACTTTTTACAGATTAAACCTCGTTGGTTAGAAAAAGAAATCTTGCATGGTATTACCGCATTTGGCGGTGGTGCCTTATTATCTGCAGTATCACTAGTTCTAGTACCTGAAGGGATTAAACACTTTAATGCTGTGCAATCTGCGAGTTTGTTTTTATTAGGCGGTGTGATTTTTATGCTCTTGGATTACCGTTTATCCAAAAGTGGCTCATCCATGAGTCAGCTGATTGCCATGTTGTCTGATTTTATTCCTGAATCTTTAGCCCTTGGAGCGGCAGTGGCAGTAGGGCGAAAAGACGCTATGTTAATTACCTTGTTAATTATTATGCAGAATTTGCCTGAAGGTTTTAACGCTTTTCGTGAGATACGGCAAAGTCGCCAATTTAGTGTGAAAACAGTGATTGGTATTTTTCTTTTACTGGCATTAACCGGGCCAATTGCAGGCATGGCTGCGTACATCTGGTTATCTGAATGGCATGGTATGATTTCTGGCATCATGCTGTTTTCTGCCGGTGGTATTTTATACATTGTGTTTCAAGACATAGCACCACAAGCGGTTCTTGCAAAACATTGGGGACCTCCACTCGGGGCTGTTTTGGGTTTTGCTCTAGGTCTTATTGGTTATGTTATGGTGAACCAATAATCTGACCGTTTTTTAGCTTGTGCGTCTCTCATTTCAAATTTCATCTTGTCTGTAAAACCCATATTCGTTCTTTCAGTTTGTTAGTAAAAATGAATTCTTTTTTTAGATAAAAAGTGATTATTTATGCTTAGTATAAATAATGTATACATTTTTTTGTGTTGTCCGATTATAGTGGTTCATAGTAAGCGATTTGCTGGATGTAAAATAAGGTGGACAAGATGCTGGTATCAATATTAAAGGACGTTAGCTTGAGTGCTGTGGTCGCTGGATTTGTAGCTGTATTGATTGGTTTTGCTAGCTCGGTAGCCATTGTCTTTCAAGCGGCACAAGCAGCAGGAGCGAGCGAAGCCATTGTGGTGTCATGGATTATGGCATTGGGTCTAGGCATGGGGGCTAGCTGTTTTTGCCTCTCTTTATGGTTTCGTGCTCCTGTTATTACGGCTTGGTCCACGCCAGGGGCGGCTTTATTAACGACAAGCTTGGCTGGTTATTCCTATCCAGAGGCCATTGGCGTGTTTATTTTTGCTGGAACTTTGACGCTTATCGTCGGCGTATCAGGATGGTTCGATCGTTTGATGAACTGGGTACCATTACCTATAGCCTGTGCCATGTTAGCGGGGGTGTTGTTTCAGTTTGGTATAAGCATTTTTACTGCTATGCAAGGGGATATTTGGCTAGTAGGGATTATGCTGTTGGCCTACTTAGTTAGTAAACAATGGTTACCGAGATACGCTGTTCTTGGTGTGCTTTTGGTAGGTGTGATGATGGTGGTAGGTCGTTCTAATCAGGCTATTTTTACAGGAATCCCGCTTACTATTGGACATCCTATTTGGGTGTGGCCCGAATGGAACGTTAGTGCTTTGATCGGTATTGGTATTCCTTTGTTTATCGTTACCATGACATCTCAGAATATTCCTGGTGTGGCTGTATTGCGAAGCAGTGGTTATCAAACTCCTGTGTCACCTTTGATTAGCTCAACCGGTTTGGCTTCTATATTTCTAGCACCGCTGGGCGGCTTCGCTTTTAACCTAGCGGCTATTACTGCGGCGATTTGTGCTGGTGATGAATGCCATAAGAATCCAGCAAAGCGATATATTGCTGGCCTTTCAGCAGGTGTGTTCTATGCTATAGCGGGTTTGGCTGGGGCATCGGTGGTTGGTTTATTTACTGTTTTTCCGGCGAGCATGATAGCGGCTTTGGCGGGTATTGCTTTGCTAGGTACGATTGGTACAAATTTAAAAGTCGCAATGCAGGAAGATAGGTATCGCGAAGCGGCTTTAGTTACTTTTTTAGTTACCGTTTCCGGAGCGTCTTTTTTTGGTGTGGCTTCGGCGTTTTGGGGAATCTTATTAGGGATTGCATGTCTGTTAGTCAATAAATGTCGTTAATTAAGGTGGTTTAATGGATTTAGTCGCCGTCATAAAAGAAGATATATTGCACCAGCGCTTACCGACAGGAGTGCCATTAAGGCAAAGTGTGTTGTCAGAACAATATGCTGTCAGTCGTATACCGGTGCGAGATGCTTTACTGAAACTCAAAGGAGAAGGGTGGTTAGTCGCGCATGGCAAAGCTGGGGTGATGATTCCTGAGTTGAATTGGCAAGAGGCGGAGGAGCTTGCTTGGATGCGGGCCAAACTGGAAGTATTAGCACTTGAGCTGGCTTGGTCAAAGTTAACAGTCGAGCATCTTTCAAGTGCTCATTCTTATTTGGATAAACTGGAACAAAAAAATTTGCCTTTAATGACGCGAGGCGATTTGAACTGGTCTTTCCATAGTGCTATTTACGAGGCTTGCCAACGGAATACTTTATTGAGAAATATAGCCTCTCTTAATCAGCAAGCCAGTCGATATTTGGGTTTTCAATTTGGTCCATTGGACTATCACCAACATAGTCAGCAGGAGCATAGGGACTGGTTGGATTGCATTAAGCGAGAGGATAAAACAAGTGCCATAGTTTTGCTTGAGAAGCATATTTTAGCGGCGGGACAACGACTCTCTGAACATTTAAAGAGAAGCGTAGAAGATTAATCGTGACTTTGCGGAATATGAATAGAAAGGCAAGCGCCGCCAAGTCTCGTCGACTGACTTTTACGAGTAAAGCCTAGCTTATTATTTTTGCTATGAGCATTAGCCGATAATTCCGCGAAATACAGGCCTAAGCCAGTGTTGTCGTCAAGCAGGGCATCAAGGTGATGCTCTTCATCTTCATTAAAGCCTGGGCCATCGTCTTCCACGGTTATAATCAGATACTGATCTTCTTTGTAAGCCGACAGCAATATACTGCTTTTCGCGTAACGAAAGGCATTGTATACGCCAGTACTGACGACTGCTGTCATCAGCCTTTCATCAAAACTGCCGGACAGTCCGGTTTCACAATCAAAGGACAGCTCTAATTTTTTTGCGTTCGCTGAAGATGATAAAGCAAATACTTGATCGTCTAAGAATTCTTCCATAAGAAAGGTATCTGGATGTAATTCATAGCCGTCAGATGCCAAGCGATATAAATACAGGTACTCTACCCATTCATCATTGAGTTTTTTTAAGGACTCTTCGATATGGACGATTTTTTTGTTCTGGGGAGCTTTATCGCCAAGGCTTTCTTTCACCGTTTGTAATTGGTACAGAAGGGTGCCAACTTGGTTTTTGCTCTCATGAATGGCGCTTGCCAATATGGTGCTAATGTCGACTTTTTCCATCTTAGATCAATTTCCAAAAAGTTTGGCATAACGGTCATTTTGTTCCTTGGTTGGGGCGGTGGTCGTGGCAGAACCTACCTCACTTAGCCAAACTTCAAAAATTTGCTTGGCTGTAGTGGTCTCTCCGCTAGCAATACAAACATCCATTTCGTATTCATAAGATTTAGCACGTGTTTCAGGTTCTTCAAAGAAGTTCTCGTGAATTTTCTTTAAAGTACTATCAAAGTTATCTTGCTGGCGAGGAAGCAGAGTGCCAGCGTCAGAAATTCTTGCTAAAGACTCTAGGTGTTTTAAATATACCTCAGAGGTATTGTAGCAGGAATGTTTCGCTAAAAAGACCGCTTTACGATAAGCCATTTCAGCGGTGATACTGTCTTCAATCATTAAACTGATGCGACCTAATTCCATTTGCCGCAAAATATTTTTTGGTGATTTGGTGATGGCTTCTATTAAGGCTGCTTGAGCTTCTTTTGGCTTATCTTGCTTGAGTAGTACTTTGGCTAGCCAATCATATGCACTAACGAAAAAGCGATTGTCTAACATAAGCTGGCGCAGCAGTTTTTCTGCCTTGTCCTGTTCATTTGTGAAGTAATAGCATTTGGCCTTGCCAAATAAGGCCCAAGGCATCTTGCGGCTTTTGGCAACTTTGTCAAATAAGCTAAAGGCTTTTCTGTAATCTCGTAACTCTAATAAGCAATCACCAATAATTCGTTCGCACTTACCTTCCAGTGAAGGATGGTTTTCAATGACTTTTTCGGCTTGCTTGATGGCGTCTGAATATTTTTTTGAATCCAAAGCTTTATTTACTTTGAAAAGGCGTTCCTTGGTTTCTAACAATTTATTCAATCGGCGTTGTAGCATAGCCTGAGAAAATGGTTTGGTAATGTAGCCATCAGGTTGATATTCAATAGCGCCCATAACCATTTCAATGGAGGTTTCTGCGGTAACCATCAAATAGGTCGCCGTGTTGGGAATCAGCTTAGAGTGGCGAACTTCCTCTAGTAGTTGTTGGCCGTCCTTGCCTTTACCAAGATTGTAATCTGACAAAATGACGTCGAAGGACTTGCTGCGCAGCAGTTCAATTGCTGTTTCTGCTTTCATCGCAATATCAATGGAAGTAAAGCCAAAATCTGTCAGCATTTTACGCTGCATAATACGAGCTTCAGCCATATCTTCAATCAATAGAGCTTTCTTAGTCGAAAAATCTTGTTGAGCCATAAAACGTTAGGTTCCCAATCGATACATCATAAAAAAGACTTATTAGGGTCGGCTGCTAAGTCTTCGGAGAAGATTTCGTCTTCTTCAGAGGTTTGTTGAGGAATAGCATAAGATTCTCTCGCCCACTCACCAAGATCAATTAATTTACAACGTGCACTGCAAAACGGACGGTCAGGATTGTCAGTTGACCAAGCTGTTTTATTTTGACAGGTTGGACAGGAGACAAGGCTAGAATTTTGTATCATTTGAGCAGACCTAGTATTTTTTCATGCATAGATAAAACTTTAGCATTCATCTTGTTAATATTTCCAGCATTTTCAAGGCTGAAGTCAGCTTTGTTGAGTCTTTCATGGTTGCTGAGTTGGGAATGAATGATGTTCAGTGCGGTAGATTCATCACAGTGATCACGTGATATAACACGCTTTAGCTGGATATCTTGTGGTACATCTAATGCAACAACAAAGTGACATAAACTATTTTGACCTGTTTCAAACAATAGAGGATGAACCAAAAGTACGTAATCTGATTGGGCAGCTTGCAGTTGCTTTTGTAACTCTTTTCGAACGGCTGGATGCGTAATGCTTTCTAACCATTTCTTCTCATCGACATTATGGAAAATAATCTCTCTAAGGGCTTTACGGTCTAAAGAGCCGTCGGTTAGAAGAATACCGTCACCATATCTTTGTTGGATCTGTTGTAATGGGACAGATCCAGGTTCAACCACTAAACGAGCTACATCGTCCGCGTCTACGGTTTCAATACCTAAGTCTCGAAAGTATTTTGCAACTGTGCTTTTACCAGAACCGATGCCGCCGGCCAAGCCAATGATAGGAGGTGCTAATGCCATAAAACCTGTATGTAGAATAAATCAATACCTGAAAAAGCCAAAAAAGAGTCAAACGCTAATTTAGTCCTTCTCAGCTTAGATTGATAAATACTATATAAGATTCCCAGTAAAGATGCACAAACTAGTATGCCAGCAAGTTGAAAAAATACCTGTCCTAACGGTTAAAACGCTCGTTAATTTAGCATCTCCCAGATTAACACCATGAAGCTTTAACGCAGCATAATGAAGCTTATTGATAGCATAGATAAGAAAGAAAACCATACACTTAACTACGCAATACAGACCAATGAATGATGATGAATAATCAAAGTGGGTCGCAGAGAAAACCAGATACACGCGTCGGTTAGGTATATTGGTTGGTTGGGTATTAAAAAATGGTTTTTATCAATTAAGGTGGCGGTAATGATACTGCACATGATGTCAACATGTAACGAAGGTGCGAACAAGTCCACTGATTTCAGCGTGTGGACTTGTTAGTGCCTTCCTTAACTCAGATTAAACAAGGGCTGATAAATAGCAATAAGGGTATTGGCAACGAAGCTACCTGCAATCATTAAGCAGACAGCAGGAATTAACTTCTCTAAAAAAATAATCTTTTGTTGCCAGTGGTTTTCATGCTTACGAGCAGCCAGTTGTAAGGCACGTTCTAAATCACCATCTTGTTCGGCCGAATGCAGTGCTATATGGGATTCGCCAGGAAACCAACTTTCAGGAAAGCTGTCTACATAGCTCTGCCCTAATTTTAATTGATAATAAATTTCTAAGCTCTGATCTATGCAGTTTTGATTAGTCAAAAAGGTATGTAGGTTTAATAAGGATTGCTGCAAACTGTTGCCTGTTTTGCGGGCATTACTGAGTATGGAGAATATTTTAGCTAATCGAAAGGTGGGGCTGATTTTTTCTAGCCAAAAGCAAGCTGTGCCATTACGCAAAATGAATATGAGATAAATTTGTGCCGTGCAGGTCACTAAGTAGCTAAGGGTAGGTTTTGCCATAGCGAGTACCATGTTGTTATCATCCGGTGTTTGCCAATAGGTATTAGTGAGGGCGATAACCAAGGCAATTTGAATGACGCAGAAAGGGTAGGCACAGGCTTTTAATAAACGCTGTGACCAATTTAATAAGCCATTCAGTTGTTGAATGGACACAGTCAAGCTTTGTATGCAATCTTCACGAGTACCTTTTGTATTGATTAATTGACAATAGGGTGCCGCCATTGTTAAGGATAAACTGGCCAGTAAATTATTGAAGGATCTACCTTTATTCAGCTCACTTAGTAAGGCTTTATTGATTAAGCATATGTTTCTATTTCGCGATGACATACTAAGATGCTTTATCGCTTCGTGTAGTTGTAAGCCGGAGGTCAGTGCGCTCTGTATTTCTTGATAAAACAACAAGAGAGTGGCGTAATTTAGATAATGAGGCCGCCATGGGCAAATTTGAACATGCCATTGTTTTTGACGAATAAACTGAAACGTCAAACTGGCCGCAGATTTGGCGTAATGTATTTCCTCTTTTTGGTTGGCTATTTTTACTTGATACCAAGGCATGTTATTTCCTTTTTCAATATTACAGTGCCTGCCAAAGCTCACTAGATTGAATCAAGTCTGCATAACTGGAGGGGAATATTTCCTGCCAGCGAGGTCGTATGGCAGTGAATTTTGCGTGTTGCTTGGAATCGTTATAGTGCATGGATTGATGAATAATAAGCTGCAGGGAACTGACTAAAGAAAAGAAATCGACTTGCCAAGTATGACAACGGTGAATGGCATCAAGTGCTGAGTTGGTATGTAATGTTGCGAATACTAAATGACCAGTAAGCGCGGCGCTTACCGCTAAATTGGCGGTTTGTGCATCACGAATTTCGCCAATCATAATAATGTCAGGGTCTTGTCGTAAAAAGGCCTTTAATAAAGCAATCGCATCCAAACTAATGGCCGGATTCGGCTCACATTGAAATATGCCAGCTAGTTCGTACTCGACTGGGTCTTCTATGGTGAAAATACTTTTTTTACCACTGTTGATAGCATCTAAACAGGCATAGAGAGTGGTGCTTTTACCTGCTCCGGTGGCCCCGCACACAAGGATTAGACCGCTGGGCTCTTGTAGGCAAAATTTCAACTGCTCGAGTATGGCGGCAGGCATATTCAAATCATTCAAGCCTAATTGCTGTTTTTCTGGTAATAGGCGTAAGGCTACTTTTTCACCTCGTATGCTAGCCATAATGCTGACGCGTACAAACCAAGTATTATCTTGATCAACAAAAGTAAATTGACCCTCTTGTACTCGTCGTGATTCCGACAGATCTAAATTTGCCTTCATTTTAATGCGATTGAGCAGCTTTTCAGAAGTGGATAAATCCACCATTTTACTTAGTTTTCCATGTTGTCTGTGTAACACAGATATGCCATTTTGACTTTGCTCAATATGGATGTCACTGGAGCCAGCTTGACTGGCGGTTGCCAGTATTTCTTCGAGTGTCATTCTGCCTCCTCGTTTTGTTGTTGACATTGTTGAGGCAAAATCTGTGCGTTGATATTACTGATACAAGCCCAGTTGCGATTGGCGTCTCTTTGATAAGTAAGGATGTCACCTTCATTTATTTCAGTGCTGTCGTTTAAGGTAAGGATTACATCGCCTTGAACTTTATTTTGATTGGCCACGGATATGTTTTTTACGATGGAATCATCGGGCAAGATATGTTTTATTTGATGAAAATCATCGCTCGATGGAAAGCGCCCATTGAGTAAAATAAACTCTTCAACTAAGGCTTGGTGTTGCGTAGCGACATTTTGTGCATCAATCAGTTTCGCCTTGGCGATTTGTCGGTTAAAAGATGGGGCTGATAGACTGGCTAAAATAGAGATAATGGCGATAACCACCATTAATTCCAACAAGGTAAACCCCCGTTGAAAAACAAGAGACATTGACATTCTTCACTCCTTGAAGATGTATCAGGCTTCCTGCCTGAATTTGTTAGTGATACATGATATTGTTTGGATGAATGTTAAACAGTTTGATCTAGCATTTCACCTCTAGGTGTTTGTTCCGAGTAATAGGGTGACTGATTAATTTTTCCGAATATGGGTAAATCCTGTTCGTCGTCAAACACTTCATCGAAGTCATTCGCTTCTTCTTCTTTTCTTTTACTTTTGATGTCGTCGTCTTTTTTACGTGTTTGACCCTGTAGCGCTTGTCCCTGCTCTGAAATGGTCACAATTAAATCACTGGACGCTTTAGCATTGCGTGCATGAAGTGCCGCTAGGTTGTTGTCTTCATCTGAGCGTACGTCATAGGTAGTATAGCCAGGTTGAGCTGTACTTGAATGAGTATGATTTGAAACGGCAATAGAATGAGGGACGCTGCCGGACATAATATTCACCACCTAGTATGTAAAAAAATGTTAATGGTTAAATATTAGACGGCTTTGAATTAATTGTCCAATCTGACATCAGGAGTCATGACAGATTGGACAATGAAGGTTATTTTAAATCGATTTTACCCGCTTGAATGGCCGTGATTGCGATTGTGTAAACGATATCATCTACCAAAGCACCGCGAGACAAGTCGTTTACAGGCTTACGAATGCCTTGCAGCATAGGTCCAATACTAATGACATCAGCACTCCGTTGAACTGCTTTGTAAGTCGTATTTCCTGTATTCAGATCTGGGAAAACAAATACCGTTGCTTTACCGGCCACCTTGCTGTTTGGTGCTTTTTGCTTGGCGACTTTTTCCATGATCGCAGCGTCATATTGTAATGGTCCGTCTATCAATAGGTCTGGGCGCAGCTCTTGAGCGAGCTTGGTGGCTTTTCGTACTTTTTCGACATCGTTACCACTACCTGATCCCCCCGTACTGTAACTGATCATAGCGACTTTTGGGGTAATACCAAAAGCGGCAGCAGAATCGGCGCTCTGGATGGCAATTTCAGCAAGTTGCTCAGCACTTGGATCTGGGTTGATTGCACAATCTCCGTATACCAATACTTGATCAGGTAAACACATAAAGAAAACAGATGATACCAAGCTGGCAGTGGGAGAAGTTTTAATCAATTGTAAGGCAGGACGAATTGTGTTTGCCGTGGTGTGAACGGCACCTGATACTAGACCATCTACATCATCTGTTTGTAGCATCATGGTACCAAGTACCACGTTATCTTCTAGTTGCTCGCGTGCCACAATATCGGTTAGACCACGGTTCTTACGAAGCGTCACCATAGGACCCACGTAGCGCTCACGAATGCTCGCCGGGTCGAGAATGTCTACTCCGTGACTTAATTCAATGCCATTATTTTGTGCAGTACGAAGAATTTCTTCTTCGTTTCCAAGTAGAGTGCAGCGAGCAATGCCACGTTCTGCGCAAATAGAGGCTGCTTGAATGGTGCGAATTTCTTCTCCCTCTGGTAATACGATGCGTTTATTCAGTGAACGGGCCAGTTCGATTAGACGAAAACGGAATGCTGGTGGGGACAATTTCCTTTCTTCTTGGTTCAGGGCAAATGAATTGATCCAGTCATGATCGATACAACGAGCAATATGCTCTTTCACCATGGAAACACGCTCTTTATCATCGAGGGGGATTTCTTGGTTGAAGGATTGCATGTTGATCACAGTTTCCCAGCTGTTGGAGTTGACTGATAATACAGGTAATCCCTTTGCCATGGCTTTGCCGCACAAAGACATTAAGGCTTCACTAGGCTGATAACCCCCAGTGACTACTAAAGCGGCGATCTTAATGTCGTTTAAAGCCGCAATGGCTGTTGCCATGATGACATCAGTACGATCCCCAGGAGTGAATACCAAAACTCCTGGCCGCAATGCTTCGAGTACGTTTTCAACACCACGGGCACAAAGGGTATAGGATTGTACTCGACGAGTGTCCATTTCCCCTGCGTTTACCACGGTGGCACCAAGAAAATCGGCCACGTCTTTGACGCGAGGGAAGGTGAGTTCATCAGCGGCAGGAATCTGTCCTAGTAAACTGAAGTTGCGTTTGAAAATGCCACGTTGCGCGAAGAGATCGCCATAGGATTTTACGCCCAAGGAGCCGGGTGTGGTTTTGTTTAGGATACAGCCAATAACATCATCAGCCTTGATACCACCGTATGATCCTGCTGCAATTTCTACATGGTGCTCAAGTTCATTAACACGCATGTTATTTGGTGCGGTGACCAAGACTAGACCAGCATCCAAAGTTCGGGCAATGGCTTTGTTTAATCGTGTTGCATATGGATGACCAGCAATTTGGGCTAGGCCCTCTACAATGACGGTTGAATCCGGTTCTACACTGGCTTGAAAACGACCAACAATTTCTTCCATCAGCTCATCTATGTTGTCGTTATATAGATAGCGTTCTGCTTCATGAAGGGGGATTGGCTCAGCAGGTGTTAAGGAAGAGCCTTGTGCAACCATAGCTGTGGATTTATCAGGCCCTTTATCGCCAGGCTGTGGTTGAGCTACTGGTTTAAAGAAGCTGGCTTTTAAACCTTGTTGTTCTAAGGCGCGAACTAGGCCAACTGAAACAGATGTTAAGCCGACACCTGGCCCTGTTGGGACTGTCATAAGTACGTTGATTGTCATGTGTGATAATCCTATGTTAGTCCAATCTCTTATAAACCTTGTATCAGGCTGATAGCATCCAGCGCAATCATAAGTTCTTCATTTGTTGGTATGACCCAGATTTGCGTGGCACTGTCTGCAGCTGCGATCCTGCTCACTTTGCCACGTGTGGCATTATCATTTAATGCGGCATCTAATTTAATATTAAAGGCTCTTAGTTGCTGACAGATAACTTGACGTAAATAGCTAGAATTCTCGCCGATTCCACCCGTGAAAACCAAATGATCAATACTTTCTAAAGTTGTTGCTGTGCTGGCGAGATATTTTGCCGT